>OZ244810.1:0-230000 GCA_965220155.1 Dehalococcoidia bacterium
GACCGGAGCTGATCGTCGATGGCATGGCCCCGATGGCCCGCCGCTGGGAGGACTACACGATCGTGGTCGCCGGGGGCCATGGCGGCCTCCATTCGACATTCTTCCCCTCCTTCGGTACCCGCTCCGTCACCCGCGCGATTACATGACATCGGGGGGCCCTGGGTGTCCGCGATGGACATCGCCGCTCCCGGTCCAACCGCCCGCGCACGATAACGCCGGGGGCTCGAAGCGTCATCCACTTTACATCTGGTGCCGGGTCGACATCCTCCGTCAGGCATGAGGATGCCCAGGCCCCTCCGGCCGGGGCGCCGTCTCTTCTACGGCTGGATCATCGTGGGGGTCCTGGCACTGGGCGGCCTCGTCCAGACCGGCCAGTTCAACCCCACGCTGGGGGTCTTTATCCGGCCCGTGACGGAGGAGTTCGGATGGTCCCGGTCCACCTTTGTGGGCGCCCACACAATAGGGACCGTTCTGGGCGGGGTTACGGCGCTGGCCGTCGGGCCGGCGCTGGACCGGTTCGGTCCACGCTGGATCATGTCCGTGGGCTTCTTGCTGATCGGAGGGGCCCTGGTGGGTACTGCGTTCGTAACGAGCCTGTGGCAGTTCTACCTATTCATGATCGCAGGCCGCGTCGTGGTCCAAGGAGCCGTCGCCCTCGGTTTGCATGTAACGGTGGCCAAGTGGTTCGTCCAGAAGCGAGGCCAGGCGATGGCCCTGGCCAATATGGGTTCGCGCTTCGGCAACGGCGTTACCCCCCTCTACGCCCAGACCATAGTTACCCTGGACGGCTGGCGTACCAGCATGTTGTCGCTGGGCCTGATTACGTGGGCCGTCGCGCTTCTCCCCTCGGTGCTGTTCCTGCGCAGGCAGCCGGAGGACCTGGGGTTGAGGCCGGACGGGGCCAGCGGTCCCAGCCCGGGGTCTGCCCAGGCCGCCGGGACTGTGCTGGAGGACGTGAGCTTCACACTCAAGGAGGCCCTCCGAACGCGGGCGTTTCACGCCCTCGTCTTCGTTATGTGCGCCTCGATGCTCATCGGTGGCGGCGTCAACTTGAGCGTCCTTGCGTACTTGGCCGACCGTGGAATCCCGGAAGGCTCCGCGGTGCTCGTGATCACCGCTTGGTCGTTCATGGCAACCGCGGGCACCGGCATCGCCGGCCTGCTGGCCGACCGGTTCCAGAGCCGGTACATCCTGAGCGCCGCCTTCGCCGGCGCCGCCGCCGGAGTGTTGGTGTTGAGCCTGACGGCGTCGTTGCCCGTCGCATACCTCTTTGTGGTGGTGTTCGGCATACCCTTCGGCATAATGACAACGGTGAGCCAGGTGATCTTCCCCAACTACTTCGGGAGGGCGCATATCGGCGCCATTCGCGGATTCACCATGCCGTTCATGATGCTGGCCAACGCCGTGGGCCCCTTGATCGCCTCGGTGGCCTTCGACGTTGCGGGGACCTACCAGACCGTTTTCTGGGCCTTCAGCGCCCTGTTCGTGGTGTGCGCCGCCGGCATTTTCCTGGCGCCGCCCCCTGTCCGAAGGGCAACACGCGCCTCCAGCTAGGCCGGCCTACCGAAGTGGACCCGCCGCACGCGGGCACCGGTGGTACCATAGGCCATTCCACTGGCACCGGAGGTCGGGGATGCGAATCGCTTTCTCCCCAGAACAGGACGCGTTCCGCCGGGAGATCAAGGACTTCCTGAACGCGGAGCTCACCGACGAGTACCGCGTGCCTGGCTCCATGTCTCGAGGCGGCGCCGAGCACCCGCGGAGCCGGGAGTTCTCCAAGAAGTTGGGGCAAAAGGGTTGGATCGGCCTTTCCTGGCCGAAGGAGTATGGCGGCGCCGGGCTGGGTCCCATCGAGCGGGCCATCTTCAATGAGGAGATGGTGCTAAACCAAGTCCCGGGGATACACCAGATCGCCGAGCGCCAGATGGGCCCCAGCATTATTGCCTATGGGACCGACGAGCAGAAGGACTTTTACCTCCCCCAGATCGCCGCGGGGGAGATCGGCTTCTCCATCGGCTACAGCGAGCCGGAGTCCGGCTCCGACTTAGCCAGCCTCCAGATGCGAGGCGTCGAGGACGGCGACGATTTCATCATCAACGGCACCAAGCTTTGGGGCGGTACGGCGAATACGGACTACCACTGGCTGACTGTCCGGACCAATCCTGATGCCCCTAAGCACCGGGGCATCAGTGTGTTTATCGTCGACCTGCGGAACACGCCGGGAATCGTCATCAATCCCGTCGAGGACATGGCCGGAGGCCGCCACCTTTGCGAGACGGTCTACGAAAACGTCCGGGTCGCCCGGCGGCATATGGTCGGAGAACAGGACCGCGGCTGGTACGTCACGACTGGGAACCTGGACTTCGAGCGGTCCGGCATCGAGCGGGTGGCCAGCAACTACAACATTTTCCGCGACGTGCTGGCCTTCGCGCGGGACGCCAGGGTCAACGGTGTCCCGGTGGCCTACCATCCCAATGTGCGCCATCGTCTGGCGGAGCTCTCGATTGAGTTCCAGATAGGCCGGACTCTTTCCTATGTCGTGGCATGGAAGCAGAGCGCCGGGCTGGATTTCAACAGGGAAGCATCCGCCAACAAGCTATTCGGCACGGAAACGGCGCAGCGCATCGGGCGGATGATAATCGAGGTGCTTGGGATGTTCGGACAGCTCTCACCAGGCTCGAGATGGGCGCCCCTGCAGGGAATGGTCGAGCGCGGCTACCTCAACGCGGTCTCCACCACCATCGCGGGCGGGACATCGGAGGTCCAGCGCAACATCATCGCCACACGAGGACTCGGCCTTCCGCGGGCATGACCTTGTAGTCCTAGAGCGAACCTGGGAACCCCGATTGGTCCCGGGTTGGGTGGGGCAGGTCCCGAAACCCGCCTACTCCAGGACCTCATCGGCGACCCAGTTGGCGAGCTCGTCCTCAGGGAGGCCAAGCAGCGACCGGCAGATGTATTCGGTGTGCTCGCCCAGCATCGGCGCGGCTCGCGGCGGAACGCCCTCCGCCCCATCCATTCGGAAGCTGCTCGTGTAGACAGCGTGGGGGCCAATCTCCGAGTGGTCGCGGGTAACGAAGGCCTCCCTGTGCGCAAGCTGAGGGTCATCGAAGAGGTCGCGGCTGTTCTGGACAACGCCAGCCGGGACACCCGCCCTCTGGAGCGTCGCGAAGACCTCCTCCGCAGGTCTCCCTGAGGTCCACTCCTCTACCAGCCGGTCGAGGTCGTCCTCATGAAGTTTCCTTACAGCCTCCGAGGCGAAGCGTTGTTCCGCAGCCCATTCCGGGGAACCCATGGCCGCAACGAAACCGCGCCACTCCTCTTCGGTGGTTACAGCGATGACACACCACCGGTCTTCACCCTGGCACCGATATGCCCCGTGAGGCGCATGGGCCGCCTCCCGATTGCCCTGACGCACCGGGTCGGCGCCGTTGGCGACATGGTCCAGGAGGGCCGGGATGGAGAACTGGATGGTGCTCTCATAGAGGGCCTGGTCGATATATTGCCCCTTGCCGGTCCTGCGCCGATAGTCCACGGCGGAGAGGACCGCCATCAGCGCGTAGTTCCAAGAGACGAAATCGCTGTAGGCTGAATAGGGGCCAACCGGCTCCCTGTCGGGCCACCCCGTGAGGTGGTACCACCCGGACAGCGCAGCCGTAACCTGACCGGTCCCCTTCATGTACATGTCTGGCCCCGAATGACCGGTCAGCGAGGACCGGAGCAGGATGATGTCCGGGCGGATCGCCGTCAGCTCGTCGTAGGTGATCCCCCACCGCTCGGCAACACCCGGCATGAATGCTTCGATAATCACGTCAGCCCAGGGGACCACGTGCCGCTTGAAAAACTCCAGCCCTCGCGGGCGGGCCATATTCAGGGTCAGCGACAGCTTTCCAGCGTTGTACATGGCGAAGTAGCCACTGCGGTTCACCCCAGCCACTCCGTCCCGGTAGGGCATCGCGCTGCGCAGGCCGTCCGGCCGCACCTGAGACTCGATCTTTACTACCGTCGCCCCAAAGTCCGCCATCATCCGAGAGACTGTCGGGCCCATGACGATATTTGAGAGATCGACGACGTTCAGGCCGCTAAGGGGTGAGCTTCGGGAAGATTCGTCCATGGGTCTGTCTCGGACCGGGCCCCTGGCTGGTTGGCACTGCAACGCCCGGTGTGGTCAGATGGCCCCGCGCTTTCTCAGGCTATCGAGCTCTCCAACGGAAAGGCCAAGCTCCTCCCCTAAGACTTGCCCATTGTGCTGCCCCACCCGCGGGGGCGGCCGATGGACCCGCCAAGGGGTCTCGCTCATCAGATACGGGGCGCCAGGGTACGTTACCACGCGCTCAATCTCACGGTGGTCCACGTCCGTCCAATAATCACGCGCGAAAAGCTGCCGGTCCTCCATCAGGTCGGCAAGCGTGTTGACCGGGGCCATATGGATGCTGCGCTCTACCGCCCCCCTGAGCAGCTCGCCCTTGGTCTTGGTCTCGAAAAAAGCGGTCACCGCCCCGGCGATGCGATAGGTGAGGGCCTGGTCGGCCTTCCTCGCATCGTATGTCGGCCAATCGATTGCCTGCATCCACTCAGGAGCCATCTCATCCTCGGCCATCCAGCTGACCAATCGGTTCAGGGAGGCGCCCCCAATCTGGCCTCCCGACTGCATCGAAACGACAAAGCCGTCCTTGCACGTGAAGACCGTGCCGGTCTTCGTGGGGCCATAGTGGCGCCACGCACCCTCCCGCTTCAACACGTACTCCTCGAATTCGAAGTACTGGTAGGTGTGGGTCAGCATCCAGGGGCCACAGGCCTGGGCCGACTGGTCGATATACGTGCCTTGGCCGGTCGACGCCCGGCCAAGCAGGCCAATCAGTGATGCTCCCGCGGCCATGGCCGACGCGTGGAAGTACGCCTGCTCGGGCACGCTTGGCCGGACAGGGGCCCGGTCCGGGTCACCGCACATCCACATGTAGCCGCCCATCGCCCAGGGCACGATGTCGGGACCTTTGTAGTGGGCGTACGGACCGGTCTGGCCGAAGGGCGTAATCGAGACCATGACGAGACCCGGACTGATGGTCTTCAGGCCGTCATACCCGAGACCAAGAGCGTCCAGGTACCCCGGCTCAAAGGACTCGAACAGGAAGTCCGCCGTCTCGATCAGCCGCTTGAGCAGAGCGTTGCCCTCGCTGTTGGCGACATCCAGTGTGATGCCGCGCTTGTTAAAGTTGAGGCCGGCCCATAACACGCTACTCTTGGTGTGCTCATCGCCTCCCAAGAACGGAGGTGCCCTCCGAGTCGGGCTGCCTCCTGGAGGCTCCACCCTGATGACATCCGCGCCCATATCTCCCAACATGCGTGGCCCCAGGCTACTGCCGCCTTCAGTCAGGTCCAGCACGCGGTATGGCGATAGGGCCGAGGGGACACTTCCGAGGGCTTCCGGCATCTGGACGGACATGCGGTAAACCCTACCAGAGGCACCTGTCTTGAACAACGCCCGGGGCAGTTGGGGGAGTAGCGGATCGATCCCTCCGATTGAACACCGTCGCGGCCCCGGGGTACACTGCTGATGGTCCCATAGGCCTAAGTCAGACGGTCCCGGAGGAAAGACGCAATGGGCAAAATCAAGATCATGCTCCCGCACGGAGAAATCGAAGGAGAGCTGTCCGATCTGGCGCCGCGGGTCGCCTCCCTCGAGGGCAAGCGCATCGGGTTCATCGACAACGATATGTGGCGCTCGATGCATCTGCTCGTGGACGACCTGGGCAAGATCTTCACCAGCGAATATGGAGCGGTCAGTACCGAGACGATTAACCTGGGCCCCGGCATCGAGGGCGATCCAAAGAAGTACCAGGAGACCCTGGAGGAGTTCACGGATAAAGTGGACGCGGTCGTCTCCGGACTGGGCAATTGAGGGTCGTGCACCGCGTGGTGTATCCACGCCAGCGCAACCGTCGAGAGCATGGGAGTCCCCACCATTAGCCTAGTCACCGAACAGTTCCAGGGACTGGGCTCCGCCGCCGCCAAGGGCCGGCGGATGCCAAACCTGCCGATCACGGTCATGCCTCACGGCTATGACCAGTGGGACGAGCAGGCGATCAAAGACGAGGCGCGTGTAAGACTGCCCGAGATCATGGCCGCTCTGACCGGCCGCACGAAGAGCTAGCCATGGCAAGCTTTGCAGAGGTCGACGACTCTCCAGAAGCCGTCAACGCGCACCTGTATTCTCAGCGAATGACCGACGGCCTTCCCGTTGTTCCGCCCACAGAGGACCGGGTCGCCCAGATGGTCGCCGCCAGCGGACGAGGCCCGGACGACAGCGTTGGCGACTTTCCCCCGTTGAACGCTCCCGCAACGATAGAGAAGATCGCCATCAACGCGGTCATGGCGGGTTGCGAGCCCGCGTACATGCCGGCCATCATTGCCATCACCGCCGCGGTCCTAGACCCCGTCTTTTCCCTCCAAGGCATCCAGACGACCACCAACCCGGTCGGCCCGATAATCGTCTTCAACGGGCCGGTGCGGGAGGAGCTCGGCATCAACTGTGGCGCGGGATGCCTGGGACCCGGAACCAAGGCAAACGCCACGATCGGCCGCGCCCTCCGGCTGGCGATGATAAACGTTGGAGGAGCCTTGCCCGGCGACGTCGACAAGGCAGCCCTAGGCTGGCCTGGGAAATCCACGTCCGTCTGTTTCGGCGAAAACGAGGAGGAGACCCCCTGGGAGCCCCTCCACGCTGAGCGGGGCTTCGCGAGAACCGACAGCACCGTCACTGTAGTGCCCGCCAGCGGAATGTGGCCCATCACCGACATGAGTCCCGATTCGGAGAGCGTCCTCCACCATGTCACTTACGGCATGGCGACCAGCGGCCATTCGGGAGGCTCGGTCCCAGAGCGCCACGAGCAGGTCTTGGTTATGAGCCCGGTCATCGCCCAGATGGTGGCGAAGCTGGCCCCCGAAAAAAACGACGTGAAGAGGCACCTGTTCGAGCGGTCCCTCATCGACCTGGACTGGTACCCGCCCAACCGCCACGCCGAGTCACTCGAGAAACTGGAGAAGCTCGGCATCGAGTCCAAAGACGGCAAGGTCCCGATCGCGGAGCGGTGGGAGGACTTCGTCATTGTCGTGGCAGGGGGAATGGGTGGGCTCCAGTCCTGCGGCGTCTCCTGCATGTTGGGCAAGTCTGTCACCCGCAAGATCCAATAGGCATCCTGAAAGGGCTTCCGCCTACCTTCCGCGGACCCAGTCGGGGCCTTCGCCGGCCCCAGGGCGCGGTCCATATCCGGCGGCTGTCTCCTGATGGAATCGGGAGGGGGATTCGCGGGTGAATGCGCCAATAGGAGACTATCGATGGTAAACAGTGACGTGCTTTTCGAGACAAAAAACAGGGTGGGCATCATCACCCTGAACCGGCCGCAGGTCCACAACGCGATGACCAGAGACATGTTCGACCGGCTCCGGGAGCTGTGCCACGAGGTCAATGACGCTCCGGAGGTCCGCGCGCTGATCGTTACGGGCGCCGGACGGGGTTTCTGTTCGGGTGTTGATGTCAGCAACCACGATTTCTCCTCCAATCAAGAGCGGCGTCCCATGCTCTTCGCCAGGGAAGACACCGCCGGCGTCCTCCAGGGCATATCGAAACCGACCATCGCCGCCGTCAACGGCGCGGCCGTCGGGGCGGGGCTTGGTCTTGCTTTGGCCTGCGATATCCGGGTGGCCTCGACCGAGGCCCGTTTCTCGGCCCTGTTCGCACGACTGGGCTTGCCGGCTCTCGACGGAGTCGGCTGGCTACTTCCACGGCTGGTCGGCAGCGCCAAGGCCCTCGAGCTCTTGTATTCGGGAGAGATGGTCGGTGCGGAGGAAGCGGAACGCATTGGTCTGGTGAGCTATGTCACGCCCGCGGAGGGGCTCATGGACCGCGCGCTGGAGCTGGCAGGCAAGTTCACGGGCAGCGCCCCCTTCGCCCTCGCCCTGTCGAAGCACCTGGTCCGAGAGGCCCTGAACCGGCCCTACGATGATTACAGGACGGTCCAGTACGCGTCAGCCCTGGACAACCGAGTGTTCGCGGCCCACGACATTCAGGAAGCGGCGCGGGCAAGGCGCGAAAAGCGCGATGCCGATTTCCAAGGAGTCGAAGGGCCGCCCGTGGGCTGAGGGGCGGAGCTTAATCAGGCCGTGCCGGGACTCCGGCGGTCCACACGGCCTACTGGGCGGTGACTCCGCCGTCGATCACTAGCTCACTGCCGGTCACGTAGGACGACTCGTCGGAGGCCAGGTACAGGGCGCCGTACGCGATGTCCTCCGGGGTCGCCTTCCTTCCCAGGACCGTCCTCGTCACGTTGGCCCTCTTACTCGCCTCGTCGGGAGTGATCAGGTCGCCCATCGGCGTATCGACCGGCCCAGGGTGAATCGAGTTGGCCCTGATGTTGTCCTTCCCATACTGGACGGCGGTGGCCTTGGTCAGCAGTCGTACCGATCCCTTTGACGCGGCGTAGGCGCTGCTCCGGATGCTGCCAACCAGACCAGCGGTCGAGGAGATATTGATGATCGAGCCTCCCCCAGCCTTTCTCATTTCCGGAATCGAATGCTTGCTGCCAAGAAAAACTCCCTTGGAGTTGACCTCCTGCACCGCGTCCCATTCTTCCAGCGACGTGTCCTCCACCATGCTGCCTCGCCATATCCCCGCATTGTTGACCAGGACATCAAGCTTCCCGTAACGCGATACCGCTTCGTTGATGGCATTGCGCCAGTCCTCCTCGCTGGTTACGTCCAGATAGATGAAGGCAGCGTCACCGCCGTCCTCCGCAATCTCGGCCGCCGTGCGAGTGCCCTCCTCCACGAGAACGTCCCCCACGACCACCTTGGCGCCTTCTTTCGCAAAAAGCCGGGCCTCCGCGGCCCCCTGACCACGGGCCCCCCCACTGACCAGAGCGACCTTGCCTTCGAGTCTCATGTTGCACTCCTACTAGGTAGCTGAATATCTCCGCACTATGCAGCCAGTCCGGCAAATCGGGAAGCGCCCCCTGGAGGACTGTGCTGGTCTCTGCCTCATATGCTCGCTATCATAGCCAATCACCGCCTGCCCGGCGACGCGCAGGCTCAGGCTGACGGGCGCTGAAGGCAGGAGCAGGACCATGGTCAGGACTGAGACATCACGGTCGGCGGAGATCAGGGCCCGGGCCGGCCATCCCATCATCGATGCGGACGGCCATTTCGGCGAATTGGTGCCGGTCGTTGAAGGCTACATGGAGGACTACGTCCGCCAGGTCGCCGGGGACGACATGGCCCGGCGCTTCCTGAGGCTGGGGTCCGCGGCTCGTGACAGAGTGGTTGGGAACCGATGGTTCCAGATGTCCCCGGAGGATCGCCGGGACACGTTCAGCCCCCGGCCCGCGTGGACACCACCGAGCCTGACATCGATGGACGTGGCAACGACGGCACTACCCCGTCTCCTCCACAAGCGGCTGGACGAAATGGGTATCGACTTCACCGTCCAGTTCCCAAACTACGGCCTGTGGGTGGAAAACGCGCTTTCGAAGCCCGCACTGGTGGACCCTGAATGGCGCCGGATCGTGCCGCGAGCGCTGAACAGCTTCTACGCGGACCACTTCCGGGAATACTCGGACCGGATGACCCCTGCCGCCCTGATCCCAATGGAGACCCCGGAGATCGCAATCCAGGAGCTGGACCACGCGGTCAATGTTCTTGGACTGAAGGTCGTGTGCATGGTGGGCCCTCTCTTCCGGCCGATCCCAAGCATCCATCGCCGGCACCCAGAGCTTGATGATGTCGTTTTCCGCCTCGAGACCTTTGGGATCGACAGCGAATACGACTACGATCCCGTGTGGCAAAAATGCCTCGACCTCAAGGTGGTACCCACCTTCCACGGTTGGGGCACCAAGTTCTGGGGCAGCCGCGCGTCGATCTCGAACTACACGTCGGCCCACGTTGGGGCTTTCGCATCCAATGCGGAGGCCATCTGCCGGTCGATCTTCTTCGGCGGCGTAACCAGGCGATTCCCAGAGCTAAAGATCGCCTTCCTCGAGTGCGGCGTCGGATGGGCCTGTGCCCTGTATGCGGACCTCATCGGCCACTGGGCCAAGCGCAACCCGAAGACCTGGAAAGAGCTCGATGCAGAGCTCGTCATGGGTCTCATCGGGCAATATGCCGATGCTCGCACACAGGCCAAATCTGAAGCGGTCCGGAAGCAGTTTGCAGCCCGGACGCCCAACGGGCCCTATGCGGCGCCCTCGGGAACCGGGGCGGCGGGCGACGGTGTCCTCGACGACTACGCGCTCTGCGAGATCCAAGAGGCCCAGGACATCCACGACCTCTTTGCGCGGCCCTTTTACTTCGGCTGCGAGGCCGACGACCCGATGAATGCCGCCGCGTTCAATCACAGGGCGAATCCCTTCGGGGCCAGGATGCAGGTCGTGCTGAGCTCAGATATGGGGCACTGGGACGCGCCGGATATGACCAGGATCATCGAAGAGGCCTATGAGCTGGTGGAGAAAGAGGCCATCACCCAGGACGACCTTCGTGATTTCCTCTTTACCAACCCGGTGACCCTGTTCGGCGGCTCGAACCCCGGCTTCTTCAAAGGGACTCAGGTCGAGCAGGAAGCGGCCCGCCTTCTCGAATACAGCGACTAGACCCCGAAGAGAGGTCCCCCTCTCGCCTCGCCAGTCACCTGTAGATACTGCCCCACAGCAAGCCGACCCGCGGCCGCCGCTCCGATCAAGATCGCCAGCCGGGGCGGACTGGCGGGAGTCACCGGCGGCGGGGGCCAGGGTCAGGCGATCGATCCTCCGTAGGATTTCACCCCTGCCGGGCCTTCATACGGGGGTTCTTCCTATTGATCACATAGACCTTGCCATGACGCCTGATCACCTGGTTGTTCTGGTCTCGCTTTTTCCAGGAGCGCAGGGACGCTCGCACTCTCATAGACAGCCTCCGCGTTTGCTAGTCGTTGTGTTCCAAGGTACCGGGCAGGCCGGACCACGTGGTCAAGAGGGACGCTCCACGCGCTCCTTCTCCCGCTCCTCCCACTTGGCCTTCAATGGCCTCCCCTTGTCGGGAGTTGGGTCCTCTACAAGCCCGTACATCCGCCTTCCCTCGTGGTCTTCCGGCAGGTACTCGGTGATTGGGACGCCGTCCTTGTTCACGAACAGGAGACAGTGGCAGTACTTGTAGATCTGCATGTCGTCACAAGCGCAGATCCACGTCCGATGCTTCACCTCTTCCTGCTTGTCCGGGTAGAACCGGCAGGGGCACAGGGGCTTGCCGGTGTCATCCGCGTTCTGCGCCAGGCCGAGCACGACCTCCTCGGTGACGTCCGGCTCCGGGTGTGTGAAGGTCCCCGATTTCTCACAATACTTCTCGACAAAGTTCCGCAGGCGCTTGATCGCCTGCTCACTTGGCTGTCGGCTGGGCATGAGATCCCCTCCCGTCTTCTGGAATTCGTTGCCGCGCTTCGGGCCCCGCGAGCGTAGCGAGAGCGAGACCGCTGTACCCGCTCACTCCATCCGACAGTTTAGCAGAACAACCGGGCTCCGGAGAACGCAACAGGGCCCCTGGCGCAAAGGCCGTAAACAGACCTGTCGCCCTCCCTCTTCGACGTGAGAGTCAGCGTCGAGCGGCCGCTCGAGTCCGTCTCGGCGATCGCGTCGAGGTCGTCGACTCTTACCGGACCACGCACCGCGACGAGAGGATCTCCGGCAGTTGCCTGGTTCTTGGGGGTCCCAACGGAGGCGCGGCGCAAGGGGGGCTTTTTGGAAGCGGCAGCCCAGGGGCCTGGAAACTCGTTCGAAACTTGCCGGAATTTGACCCCATATGTGAACCTAGATAAGGCTCGGCGCCCGTTAGCTCACCTGATGCAGTCGAACAACAGCACGAATGCGAGAACGAACGCTCACGTGAACCTACCCCGACGCCCATCATCGGCCGCTTGGATCGCAGTGCGGCCAGAAAGCTACCCAGTTGCCCAGACCAAGGTCGAAGGTAGTTCGGAATCGGACCCCGCAGCTTTCCGTAGCAACGGTCCCCCTGCTACGTTTCCTTACCCACGCCGGGGTGGGGCCCAGGCGCGACTGCTTCTCCCGGATCACCGCAGGCCGAGTAACCGTCAACGGAAAAGTCCAGGAAGCTTCCTCCGCTCCCATCCGGCCGGGCAGGGATACCGTCGCCGTCGACGGGAGTCCCATCAGAGGGAGAGGCCGGAAGGTGTACCTGAAGCTGAACAAGCCCCTGGGAATCGTCTCCACGACATCGGACGAGCTAGGCCGCCGGACCGTCCTGGACCTGATCCCCGGGCAGTACCACAGGCTTCGTCTCTACCCAGTCGGGCGCCTCGACGCCGATACAGAAGGACTGCTGCTTCTGACGAACGACGGTGACTTCGCCTACAAGGTCACCCACCCCCGCTTCGGCCTCGAGAAGGAATATCATGTCACGCTCGGCGCCCGGCTTACCGGTGACCAGCGCCGGCTCATCGAGGGCGGGGTGGAGATCGAGGGACGGTCAAGCGCCCCCTGCCGGGTCCGCAGGCTGCCGGGAGACGCTCCTGGCTACTCGGTAACGCTCCACGAGGGACGGAAACGGCAGGTCCGGCGAATGTTCGAGGGGATTGGCCATACGGTCGTGTCCCTCAAACGGGTGCGGATCGGAACGCTCAAGCTCGGCCGCCTTGCGACCGGCCGGGCCGAGGAGCTGACCGCCAGGGAGGTGGAGAAGCTCATGTCCAGCGGCACGCCCGCAGGCTGAACGAGGGACTAAGGACCGGCCGCTTGCTCGTCCGCACCTCTCCGGGCATTCTCCTTGACAGTCCCCGATAGGGGACAGAATAATGCTGCTGACCGCTCGGCCGAGACCGGGAGAGGAGGCCCGCGTTGGCGCTGCCGCTGGAAGGCGTCCGGGTGTTGGACTTCACATGGATGAACGCCGGGGCCAAGGGGACGAGGCACCTCTCCCTGTATGGCGCCGAATTGATTCACCTTGAATGGAAGGGCAAGCTCGACAACCTCCGCAAAGCGCCTCCGTTTCACACCGCCCCAGGCGAGGAGTTCGAGGGCGCGGGAACTGCGGGTTACACCCAGTTGAACGTGCCCACCGTCAACCGGTCCGCCAGCTTCAACAACAATCACGTCGGCAAATGGGGCGTGAGCCTCAACCTGCGGCACCCCAAGGGTCAGGATATCTTCCGCCAGCTCGTCGAGAAGTCCGACGTCGTTTGCGACAACTTTACGGCAAGGACGCTGGAAGGCTGGGGATTTGGCTTCCCCGAGTTGGAGAAAATCAATCCAAGGATCATTTGTGTCCAGGCGCCTGGGTTCGGGCACAGCGGCCCTTATGTAGACTACCGGTCATACGGCCCCACGGCCGCCGCGATGTCCGGGTTGACCTGGCTTTCGGGCCTGCCGGACCGCTACCCCTGCGGCTACGGCTTCTCATACATGGACGTATGCGGCCCTTATTTCAATGCGATGGCCGTCATGGCCGCCCTCCGCCAACGCGACCGCACCGGAAAAGGGGTCTGGGTGGACCTTTCCCAATCGGGGCCTGCATTTCTTCTCACCGGGACCGCTATGTTGGACTGGTCGGCCAACGGCCGGCGTTACGAACGCAGCGGCAACCGGTCCGTCTATACAAAGTCCGCCCCTCATGGCGCGTACAGGTGCGACGGCGACGAAGCCTGGATTGCCATCGACTGCTCCACGCAGGAGCACTGGGAGGCTCTCTTGGCAGTCATGGGACACCCCGAGTGGGCGAGCCAAGCGGGATTCAGGACCCTGGACGAGCGTTATGTCAACCAGGACTCCCTCGACCGCCACGTGGAGGACTGGACTCTGGGATTCGAACGATACGACTTGATGGCGCGGCTCCAGCAGGCTGGCGTTCCGGCGGGCGCATGCCAGAACACCAAGGACCGGTTCGAGATCGATCCTCAGCTCAAGCACAAGGGCTACTTCGCCCAGATGCCCCACTCGGAGGTCGCTCCTTATCCAGTAGAGGGGCATCACAGCCGGTTCTCCGAGACCCAACCCAGCCCTCTAGGCAACACTGGATGGGGCACCGCCATGTACGGCGAGCACAATACCCAGGTCTATGGGCGCCTCCTTGGGCTGGGCGAGGAGGACCTGGCCGCCCTGGCAGAGGAAGACGTCATCTGATGGAGCCCCTCGGCACCGGATTCCCGCTGGAGGGCATCAGGGTCATCGAAACAGGGGACTCCCGGGGCGAGTTCGCGGGAAAACTCCTCAGCAACCTGGGCGCCGAAGTCATCAAGGTCGAGCCCCCGAGTGGATCCGCGAGCCGGGAGATCGGCCCCTTTTTCAAGGACGAGGAGAGCCCCGACCTCAGCCTGTATTGGTGGCACTACAACACCGGAAAACAGGGGGTCACCCTCGACCTGCACCGGCCGGAAGGACTGGAGCTCCTAGGCCGATTCCTAGAGAGGGCGGATGTATTCATCGAGACCTTCGGACCAGGGGGCCTTGAAAAGCTGGGGATGGGGTGGGATGTCATCCACCAGCGTTTCCCCCGCCTCGTTGTCTTATCCGTGAGCGATTTCGGGCTAGACGGCCCCTGGGCCAATTATCAAGGGAGCGATTTGATCGCCCTCGCGACAGGTGGACAGATGATGGGCGCCGGCTATCCCCCGCCGGACGGCAAGAATTACGATACGCCGCCGATTGCCCCCCAGATGCACCAGTCCTGGCATCTCGTGGGCTGCCAGGGGGCTAACGATGTCCTCGCCGCCCTCGCCCACCGCGACCGCACCGGCCGCGGGCAGAGAATCGACCTCTCTCTCCACTCGGCCGCGAACGCCTGCACCGAGAACCACCTCTCCTGGTACATGATCGGAGGCGTTATCTCGCCGCGGGGTCCGCAGTTCCCCGAGATGTTCACCGGCGACGGCCGTTATATGCAGATCATGCTGGGACTGAACCAGATGGAGTGGGAGCGCATCGTTGACCTGCTCGAATCGCATGGCATGGCCGAGGACCTGCGCGATCCTCTCTACGCCAATCCATTGGAGCGTCGCAAGCCGGAGATCCGGACCCATATCGACGAGGTCGTCCAGGCATTCCTCGCCACTCAGACCTCCGATGACGTATTCCGCGCGGCCCAGGAGCGGGGGGTCATCTGGTCCCCTATCCGGGAGCCTCACGAGAGCCTGGAAGATGACCACTACGTGTCCAGGGGGAACTTCACGAAGATCGAGCACGAGGACCTGGGCGAGTCCTTCGACTATCCTCATTCCCCCTGGGTCTCGGAGCAGATGCCCTGGCGCACCGGGCCCCGGGCTCCCCATGTCGGCGAGCACAACCAGACGGTTTACACCGACGTCCTCGGGCTGGACCCAGGCGATATAGCAGCGCTGAGGGCGGCGGGCACTATCTAGCCGTTGGCCCCTGCGTTGCCGCTGCACACCTGGGTCCGCACAGAACTGCCGAGTTGCGAGCAAGACAGGTGACACGATGAACGTCCCGAAAGCGTTGGCCGGCATCCGCGTGGTGGACTTTACCTGGGTCAGATCGGGCCCATGGGGCACCCGATGGCTCGCAACCTTGGGGGCCGAGGTCATCAAGATCGAATGGCCCCCGAACATTCACGGTCGGGCCGGAGGTGGAACCGCGGGAAGCGCCTCGGACTTGAACGGAAGCGGCTTCTTCAACGACTCGAACTTGAACAAGGTCGCGACCACGGTCAGCGCCCGGTCACCGAAAGGGCTCGACCTGGTGAAGCGGCTGATCAGCGTCTCGGACATCGTCGTCGAGAACTTCAGCACGGGGGTCCTTGAAGAATGGGGGCTGGGCTTCCAGGAGCTTCGAAAGCTCCGGCCGGATATCGTCTACGTTTCGATGGCGGGGTTCGGGCATACGGGGCGCCACAAGCTCTACAACACCATGGGGCCGGTGGCCCAGGCCCTGTCCGGAATGACCTTCCTCTCCGGGTCTCCAGGGGCCCCTCCCGCAGGTTGGGGCTGGTCATATCTGGACGACACCGGCGGGCTCTATGCGACGATCTGCGCCCTTACAGGGCTGCGCCACCGCCATGAGACGGGCGAGGGGCAGCACATCGATCTGTCCCAGATGATCGCCGGGGTACCGCTCAACGGCCCCGCGATCCTGGATGTGACCGTAAACGGCCGAGCCTCGCGAAGGCCGGGGTACCCTCCCGGTAACAGGTCCGTGTGGCCCGGAACTCCGGTGGTCAACAACTATCGCGGCCCGACGACAGCCCCCCACAACGCCTACAGGACACTTGGTCAAGGCCACTACGACTGGTGCACGATCGTGTGTCTCTCGGACGAGGAATGGCAGGGACTCGTCCGAGCTATGGGATCTCCCGCATGGGCCCAAGACACGAAGTTCGCCACGGTCTCAGGCCGGATCGAGCACCAGGAGGAGATGGATGCCCATATCGAGGCGTGGGCTCTTGGCATCGAAAAGTATGAGGTCATGCGCCGCTGCCAGGCCGAAGGCGTCCGTTGCATGCCCGTGCAGAGCAGCCAGGACCGGGCCGACAACGACCCACAGCTAGAGCATCGAGGCTACTTGACCAACGTGGATCATCCGTCTCTTGGGACCAACAGGGCACAGAACGCGCCATTCATCATGTCCGAGAGCCCAGGCATCGTATGGCGCGCCGGGCCACTGCTCGGTCAGCACAACCGGGAAGTCTTCGAGGGGCTCCTGGGGCTGGGCCGCGAAGAGCTCAAGCAGGGCTACGAGGATGGGACCTTCTGGCCGAAGGGCCTGGATATAGGCGAATACCCATATCTGCAGGAGTCGATGCTGGACGGCTCTGTGCCCCTCGAGCCCAGTCCTCCAGCGGAGGACGGAGTCGTCTCCATGGCGCCAGCCTCCAGGCTCCAATCTCCCCAGGGGCCGTTGAAGGGTCTGCGAGTGCTCGAGCTGGCCACGGAGTTCGGCCAATGGTGCGGAAAAATGATGGCGGACCTCGGAGCGGACGTCATCAAGGTGGAGCCGCCGGGCGGGGAGCGCACGCGCACCGTCGGGCCTTTCTTGAATGACATCCCGAACCAAGACCGGAGCCTGTCCTTCTGGCACTACAACACATCGAAGCGGAGCGTCACTCTCGATGTCGAGACCGAGGACGGCCGCGACCTGTTCCGGCGCCTGGCTGAGACCTCGGATGTGCTCCTCGAGACCCATCGGCCGGGGTACATGGCCTCGCTTGGCCTTGCCTATGAGGACCTGTCCCATGCGAATCCCGGGCTGGTCATGTGCTCATTGACCCCCTTCGGACAGACCGGGCCATGGAGAGACTACCTGACCAGCGACCTGGTCCACCTTGCCGCCGGGGGACAGATGGGCTGCTGCGGGTACGACGACGAGACGCTGCCCGATAGTCCCATTGGCGGCGGCGGCGGCCAAGCGGGGCACATCGCGTCCCACTACGCCTATATAGGAATCCTGGCCGCCCTGTATTACCGGAGTCGCACGGCAAAGGGCCAGCACATCGATGCGGCGGTCCACTCAGCCTGCGCCCTCACTACCGAGGGCATGATGTACGCGTATCTCTATAAGGGCGAGGTGGTCCAGAGGCGCACAGGGAGGCATGCCTCCTTCGAAAAGACTCCTGAAAACGAGTTCCTGTGCAAGGATGGGCTATACATCAATGCTTCCCTTGGAGGCGCCGGGGGGTTCAACGCCAACCGCCTCCAGGATCTTGCCGGGTGGCTGGAAACAAAGGGGCTGGCCGCCGACCTCCTCGACGAGAAGTACCAGGCCCCGAAGGCCCTTCAAGAGCACGCGGCGCACATCCGCGAGGTTATCCTCAATGCGATCAAACATCTCCCAAGGGACGAGCTGTACCACGCCGCGCAATCGCGCGGGATTACCTTCGGCGCCATACGCTCTCCCGATGAGCTGGTGGACGACGGCCACCTGAACGACCGCGCCTTCTGGAATCGGGTGCACCACCCTGAGCTTGGACGCAGCTTCAAGTACCCGGGGCCGGCGGCCATCTACAACGGGTCCCCGTGGAAGATCTCCCGCCGGCCGCCGCTCATCGGCGAGCATAACGAAGAAGTGCTCTGCGGGGAGTTGGGCCTCGGCCGCACGGAGCTGGCGGCGTTGGCGGAGGCGGGCGCTGTTTGACTATCCTCAGCCGCTCCGCCCTGCAGACGCCGCGGCACGAATAACTGTCGGAGAAGTGAAGAAGCCATGACACTCGCTGGGCAGTACGGACGCGAAAGCCACGAGGCCCGGTAGGCGTATGGAAGCGTCATGTTCCTGATGTATTTCACCGAGCAGCCGATGTCGACCTACCCGGAGGAGGCGGTCACGGAGACCGTCGATGCCGGCACCGGGCGCAAGCAGCGGGTCACGGCACTGATGTTTTCCAACAAGCACTTCAATTCAGTGGACGGCAGCCGTCTCTACAACGAGCGCCTGGAAGAGTACCTGTACGTCGACGAGCTGGGCTTTGACGGCATCATGCTCAACGAACACCACACGGCACCCTTCTGTATGTCTCCCAGGATCACCATCATGGCGGCCATGCTGGCGGCCAAGACGAAAAACGTGAAGATCGTCCAGCTCGGGAACCCCCTCCCTATCTGGGACAGTCCAGTCCACCTGGCCGAAGAGCTGTCCATCATAGACATGGTCTCGAAGGGCCGGCTCGTGCCCGGCATCGTCCGCGGGGGCGGCGTGGAGAACATGCAGGCGAACGTGAACCCTCTCTACAACAGGGAGCGCTTCGAAGAAGCCCACAACCTGCTGATCGAGGCTTGGACTCAGCCGGGACCATTCCGGTGGGAGGGGAAGCATTACCAGTTCAGGGTTGTGAACCCATGGGCAACGCCGCTGCAGAAACCGCATCCACGCATTTGGGTCCCCGGGATCGCCAGCCGGGAAACGGTGATCTGGGCGGCGGAGCACCGCTATCCGTACATCGGCCTCTTGACCAACTTCGAGACCAGCGCAAAGATCAGGGCCATATACCAGGAGGCGGCCGGCCGGGCCGGCTACAAGGCGGGCCCGGAGCAGTTCGGCCTCAACCTCCAATGCCAAGTCGCGGACACGGAGGAGAAGGCGGCGGAGCAGGCCCGTCAGTTCATGTGGATGGCAGGGGAGTTCACAGGGCTTTCGCACCCGGTCTGGGGTACCCCTTCAGGCTACGGGTCACGATCGAACCGCAAAGCCCTGATTGAGATCGCGGCCGGACGCCGGCCTCTGAACAGGCCACCTTCCCTGGACGAGCGGCGGATCAACAAGACGTTCGTCTGGGGCACCCCCGAGCAGGTCATCGATAAACTCAAGAATGTCCTGGAGAACAACCCCCTCTCGATCCTGGCCCTCTACAGCAACGATGGGCGGATCAACCATCAGGACTCCATGAGGTGCATCCAGCTAATGGGCCAGGAGGTATTGCCTGCGGTCCGCGAGCATGCGGACAAGCTTGGCTTGTACAGCCCCTACGAGCTCGACACGCCCGTGAGCCTGGAGCATACCCCCAGGGAAGACCTTCATCCCGTCGCCGTGTAGGGGCGCTCCGCGGGAAGGTCTCCGACCGCTAGTAGATAATCTGCTCCTCGACGAGGCGGTCCATCTCCTCCTGGGACATGCCCATCTCATCGACGAAGAACTCTTTGTTGTGAGTAGCCATCGGCGGGGTCAAATTTCGGACGCTTCCGGGCGTATCGCTCAGGTGCCACGGGATGCCGTAGATGATTTCGTCGACGTTGATCTCGGCGCCGTCGAGCTTCATCCCCGTCCTGCGGTGACGGTCATGAGGGTCGTGGTAGATGTCCTCCAGGGTGAATACGCTGGCAGCGGCAACCCCTTTGGCCTGAAGGGTGTGCATCAGCTCCTTGTCATCGAACCCACGGGTCCATTCCCCAACCTTCTCGTCGAGCGCATCCCTGTTCTTCAGCCGTCCGAAAATATCGAGGAACCGCTCTTCGCGAGTCCAATCGGGCTCCCCCATGACATCGCAAAGGGCCCGCCACTCATCCTGGGTCCTGACGGCGATGGTGATCCATCGGTCATTGCCGGCACAGGGATAGACCCCGTGAGGCGACATCATAGGATGGCGGTTGCCTTCCGGCTCAGCCACCCTCTGGTTCATGGTGTAGTCCATGATCCCTTCGCCCACCAGGCTAGCCAGTGCCTCGTAAAACGATAGATCGATGTATTGGCCCTTGCCCGTTCGCTCCTTGTAGTGCAGCGCCGCGAGCACCGCATAGGCGCTCGTCGTGGCAGCGGTAGGGTCCGCATCCCAAAGGTTGACCATCAGGTTCTCGTCGTTCCTGTAACCAACCAGGCTGTCGACGCCCGAGATGCTATTGATCGAGGGGCCATACCCGAGGAGGTTCTCGAACGGGCCAAACTGGCCGCCTGCCGACATCGAGCACATGATGATGTCAGGCTTGACCTTGACCAGCTCGTCGTAGCCGAGGCCGAAGCCCTTGAGCACGCGCGGCGAGAAATTCTCGATTACGACATCGCTCCGCTTGATTACCTCTTTCGTCAGTTCAACACCTTTGGGCTTGTTGAAGTTGAGGGTGATGCAGCGGCGGTTCCGGCCGATGAAATGGGCCTCCAACATCCGGCGTATTTCGGAGGGGTTCCGGGACATTTGCCGCATGACGTCGGTGCCCGCATACGACTCGACACGAGTGACATAGGCCCCCATGTCGGCCAGCAAATGACCGAGGATGGGGCCCGCCCAGACCTGGCCCAGGTCCGTGACTCTATAGCCCTCCAGCGGCAGGGTCATCCGGCTCTCCTCAAATGATCCCAGTCCGGCGCAGGTCCACCAGGTCAACCTTACTGAACCCAAGGCGCCCGCATAGGATTTCGGCGTTGTGCTGACCAAGCTTCGGCGCGGCGGTCCGCATGCGCCAGGGAGTCTCGCTGAGCTGGTACGGGGCCCCCGGGTACTTGATCGTCCCCGCCTCGGGGTGGTGCTTGTCGACGAAAAACCCTCTTTCATTCAGATGAGAGCAATTGACCAAGTCTTCCGTGGTCTGGACGGCGTGGAAGGGGACCTTGTTTGCGCGGAACACTTCCCATAGCTCGTGCTTGTCTTTGTCGGCAAGGATCGGCCGCACAAGCTGGTCTACCTCCTCCGGGTATTCTTTCCCCATCGCCTGCAGGTCCCGGTACCGCTCCTCCTTCGACCACTCAGGGTCCCCCAGGAGCTCAATGAACCGCGACCAGTGCCGCTCCTGGACCGTAATCAGGGAGAAGAACCCTTCCTTGGCCGGCAGAATCACCCAGGGGTAGCTCATATAGTCCAGGCGATGCCCCCGCCGCGCCGGATAGAACCCCACATCCACGTAGTCGATAACACTGAGCACCTGGACGAACGTTGCGATTGATTCCACACTGGAGATGTCGACAAACTGGCCCTTCCCCGTCTTCCTTCGGGCGTGCAGGGCCGCCATCGTCGCCCCCGCGGCGTTGATGGCTCCCCAGTAGTCGCTTCTGGAGAGGGGACTCGTGAGCGGCTCACGGTCCGGGTGCCCTATGCGGAAGGGGACACCCGCCGATGCGGCAGCATTGATCGCGTAACCTTTGTACTCCTTATATGGACCGTCGTGACCGTAGGCCGTCACGGCGGTGACCACCAGGCTCGGGTTGATCTCCGACAACGTCTCGTAGCCGATACCCAGCTCTTGCTGCTCTGAAGGACGCCGGTTGTCAATAACGACATCGGCGGCTTTGCACAACTCGTAGACGATATCGAGAGCCGTGCGCGTCGTGAGATTGAGCGAAACGCTTTTCTTGTTGGTGTTCAGCCAGAGGAAGAGGCCGCTTCTCTCGAGGTGAGGTACATCATTGGGGAAAGGTCCCTGCCTCCGGGACTCGTCGCCGACCTTTGTGGCCTCTACCTTGATAACCTCGGCGCCAAGGTCTGCCATCAACTTGCCGGCATAGGGAGCGGAGATGTAGTCCCCCAGCTCCAGGACCTTGATGTCCGAAAGGGCCAGGTTGTCGTTGGCCATTGGGCGCGCGGTCTCCTCGAATCAGACAACAGGGAAAGCGGCGCCATTATAAGAGGGGGGGAAAGGGTTGTCCAGCAACAACCTCTTACGCTCCTCTAACCCTATGGGGGTCCCATCCGGCTGCAAATGATCGCGAACTTGGCCCCCGTCGCCAAAGGGTGGAGCCTCCCAAGCGGAACTATCGCCGAGCGCTTGGATGTGGACACGATGCCAGCCACCATTGGTCCCGCATCGCCAAGCGGAAGCCGACGCCACCGGAAACCAAACCACCGAGGAATCCCGCCACCACGGCAGCGGCCAGTCGGTGGGCTGGACCTGATAGCCAGACCGGTGTCATGCCGCAAAGTTGTCCACCAGTTCTTGCTTTCCTCACTCGCCGTCAGGATTTCCTCAACCCGTTGACCGCGTCGTAACCGAAGATCACCTGCCGCGCTGCTGCTACGCGGCCGTCGTCGGCAAGACTCCCCAGGGACACGAGCGCGCGAGCTCATTGGGCGCCACCACTTCCTGCTAACATAGCCCCGCTGGATTCGGCCCTGTAAAGCCGGGCCGCAAAGGAGGCCCCCCTTGGCGCAGGAAGCAATGCTGGTCGACTACGGCAACGACGGCATCGTGACGATGACCCTGAACCGCCCGGAGAAGCTCAACGCCACATCCCCTGAGATGCTGGAGACCATGCGCACCACTCTGCGGGCGGTTGCCAAGGACCCAAACGCCAGGGTGGTCATCCTCACAGGGGAAGGGCGCGGCTTCTCCTCGGGGCAGGACCTGACGGCCAGCCCCCAAGACGTGCCCCACTTAGACCCTCGGTTCATGCCGGTCACTTCCGAGAACCGGGACCTGACACTGTTCCGGCACCTTCCCCAGCCGGTGATCGCATCGGTCAATGGCGTCGCTGCCGGGTTCGGCATCGCCCTAGCCCTGATGTGCGACTTGAGGATTGCTTCCGATCGAGCTACCTTCGCCGCCTTGTGGTTGCCGCGGGGGATCCCTCCAGAAGGAATGGCCATGTTCACGCTGCCGCAGGCCGTAGGGGTCTCCAAGGCGATGGAGATCAGCCTGTTGGGCAAGACGATCGACGCGGAGGAGGCGCTGCGAATCGGCCTGATCAATGAAATAGCGCCCCACGACGAGCTGGGGCAGCGCACACGCGAGATGGCGCTGGCCCTGGCCCAGGGGCCACCCATCGCCATGGCCATGACGAAGCGGACCATGTACATGGGAGTCGACCCTGACTTCAACCAGATGGCCCAGTTCGAATCCTGGGCCCTGAGGCGGAATTTCGAGACTGAGGACCGGCAGGAGGGGATCGCTTCGTTCCGCGAGCGGAGACCGCCTGAGTTCAAGGGTCGCTGATGGGCGGCATCCCGCCCAGGTAAGGTGACGTCACGGCGCCGACGCGGCGCTCTGCGAAGGGGCTCCCGGAGCCCCGAGGCCTTTCCAAATCAGCGGTCTCGAAACCCCCGCGAGCTCAGTCCGACGCCATCACAAGCGTGCTGGCGGTGCCGTGGACGGCTTGCCCCTGCGCCAGCGACACGCCCAGATGGGCGCCGGCCACCTGCCGGTCGCCGCACTCGCCGCGGAGCTGCCGCACCACCTCGATCGTGTGCATCCCATGGGGGCTGCCGTTGTGACTGCACGACAGAAGGCCCCCGTGCGTGTTCGTCGGCAGCTTTCCGCCCAGCCGGATAGTCCCGCCCTGGACGTAGTCGGCACCCTCGCCTAGCTTGCAGAACCCCATCTCTTCCAGGTCTCGGAGCACCGTTATCGTGAAACAGTCATAGAGGCCAGCGACATCCATGTCGTCGCGGCTTACCCCCGCCATCCCGAAGGCCCGATCCGCAGTGCGCTTGACCGCCTTCCCTTGAGCCGGGAACCAGGGCTTATCGATGTTGACGTACGGGTCGATGTAGGTGGCCTCGGCGCCGCCCAGGATGTACACGGGCTCTTTCTTGAGGCTCTTGGCCCGCTCCGCCGAGGTGATCACCATGGCATAGCCGCCGTCGTTGTCCTGGGCGCACTCCAACAAATGGAGCGGCGACGCAATCATGCGCGACGTCACGACATCCTCGACGTCGATAGGGCCACGCTTCCCCATGATGGAATCGGGGTTTAGCACCGCGTGGCCGCGAGCCGCCACGGCGACCTCGGCTAGCTGCTCACTCGTGGCGCCAAACTCGTGCATGTACCTCTGGGCCCAGAGGGCATACCAGGGAGTCATGTAGGCGCCCCAGACCGTGTGCGCCCACTCCGGGACCCTTGGCGCCTTGTCGGGCTTCGGTGTGCCGCCAGGCCCAATGCGGAACCCCGCCTGCCCCCACACATAGACCACCACCTCGCACATCCCCGAATCGATAGCCGTCGCCGCTTTAGCAAGTCCACCGGACCCCTGGCCCATCTCCATCAGCCCCAGCGGCCGGTTGTTGAACTGCTCGGCCCAGAGCATATGGGGGGCCATCCCCATGGGATTGATGCTGTTCCCCTGGGTCACCATCCCATCGACATCTTCGGCCGTGAGCCCCGCGTCCTCCAGTGCCCCCTTGACAGCCTCGAGCTGCAGCGAGGCCCCCGTGCGATGGGGCAGCTTACCTTGCTCGGTGACGTGAACGCCCACGATCGCCGTTTTCCTGGTTGGGAAAGCCATCCCTGTGTCCCTCCTGGAGCCCCCTCCCGCGCCATGCGGCGAGAGGGGCGCTAGACGCCCTACCCGGTCGGCTCGTTGGTATTGTAGCAAAGCGACCGGCTCGCGGCCCCCGCACCAAAGCAGGTTGACACTCCCTCATGCCGTGGTTATCGTCCCGCAAGGTCGAGCATCGATTTCAACTCCCCGAACCGCGTGGCCAAGGAAGGCACGACGGCCGAGTACGGCGTGTACGATCCCTCAGCCAGCCAGAGGAGGCCTCATGTCCGGAGTGAACAAGGCCATCGCGAAGAGTTTCGTCCAGGAGGTCATCAATGGGGGAGACCTCAGCGCAGTTGACAAGTACATGGCGGCCGATATCAAGGACCACACGCCCATGCCCGGCATCCCAGAAGGGGCCGAGGGATTCAAGGAGCTTCTGACGATGCTCCGGGGCGCGTTTCCGGACATGCATTCCAGTCTCGACCACGTGATTGCTGAAGACGACAAGGTCGCTATGTTCGGGACCTTCACCGGGACGCACAAGGGTGAGTTCATGGGGGTCCCGGCGACCGGCAAGCAAGTCTCGATGAATGAGTTCCACCTGGTCAGGATGCAAGACGGCAAGATGGTCGAGCACTGGGGCGTCGAGGACAACATGGCCATGATGACACAACTCGGCGTCGTCGAGCTTCCGGGA
Source organism: Dehalococcoidia bacterium (assembly GCA_965220155.1). Taxonomy (GTDB): domain Bacteria; phylum Chloroflexota; class Dehalococcoidia; order SHYB01; family SHYB01. The sequence continues at coordinate 25,291 of OZ244810.1, forward strand.
CCGTGACACCGGGCCGGGCCCTCCAGCCCGCTCACGATAATCAGGCGTGGAGCTAGCGGGCGTGGGGCCGGGGTTGCTCGTCCGGGAGGTCCAAGCGTGCCCCCACCGATAATCTCAGCCGATGACCACATCGATCTGGGCACCCTGCCTGGGGACCTCTGGCAGAGCCGGCTGCCTGCATCGCTGAGGGAAAACGGGCCCAGGGTGGTCCAGGGCACGGACGGCCCCGAGTGGGTCTGTGCAGGAGAATCGTGGGGCGCCAGCGGCCCGAAGCGGGTGGGCGCGCTGCTGCGGGCCGGCGTGCCGGACCCAGGGTCAAGGCCGATCAGTCCGCGGCTCCGCTTGGAGGACATGGACCGGGATGGGGTGCAGGCCCATGTCATCTATGGAGCGATCGGCAGTCTCCCCATCGCCGACCCCTCTTTGAAGACGGCCTGCCTCCAGGCCTACAACGACTGGACCGCCGAATACGACTCGTCGGCCCCAGGCCGGTTGTGCAATCTCGCGCTGCTGCCGAACCACGGTGCGCACGCGGCGGCCGCGGAGCTCAGGCGTGCGGCCGGACTGGGCCACCGGGGAGCCCTGTTCGACCATTTCGCATCGGCTGTGCCGGTCCACGCCCCCGCGTGGGACCCACTCTGGGCCGCTGCCGAAGAGACCGGACTTCCCATCTCCGTCCACTTGATCGCAGGCGCGTACAGTCTCCAGGAGCGGTCCGGGACATGGGAGATGCCGGCTTTCGTCTCCATCGCTCCGCTTCAACTCGACGAGGTCCTGTCGGGGATGTGCTTCTCAGGAACACTGGAGCGCCACCCTAACCTGAGACTCGTCCTGGGTGAGGCGGGACTCGGATGGGTACCATACCTGCTGCAACGGATGGAAGAGGAATTCCAGGCATACCATGGCGTTCTTTCGGAGCACGGAGTCACGATGTCTCCGAAGGACCTCTTCTCCCGCCAGGTCCTCGTCACGTTCGAGCGGGACGCCCTGGGGGTGAAGCTGCTCCCGGAGATTGGCGAAGACAACGTGATGTGGGCGTCGGACTACCCGCACCTGGACAGCACCTGGCCCAACTCGGCGGCGTTCGTGGAAGATACATTCAGCGGCCTCGGCGCCCCAATCAGGGAAAGGGTGCTCTGGCGGAACGCGGCTGAGCTATACGGCCTGGCTTAATCGACGAGGAGCGCAACATGCCGGGACCGCTGGAAGGATTCCGAGTGATCGACATCTGCCGCGCCGGTCCTGGCCAATGGGCCACGGGCCTGCTGGCCGACTACGGTGCCGACGTCATCACCATCGTCGAGCCGGGCCACGCCCAGCGCCGCGCGGGTGGAGGAGCCGTGGCGCCGGAGTCGGTCGCGATAAACCGCCGCAACAAGCGCAGCATGTTCTTGGACCTGCGGGCCGAGGGGGCCGTCGACCTGTTCCTCAGGCTCGCCAAGGACTCCGACGCCGTGCTGGAGAGCAACCGGCCAGGGGCCGTCAAACGGCTGGGCATCGACTACGAATCTCTCCGATCGGTCAATCCCTCGATCGTGTACTGCTCGCTGTCGGGGTTCGGCCAGCAAGGCCCTTACGCGCGTATCGCGGCCCACGACCTGACCTACCAAGGCGTTGGCGGAATGGTGCCGCAGAACGAGGATGGAACCCCCAGAATGCCGGCCTACAACCAGGCGGATATCAACGCCGCCACCTCCGGGGCCATGGCGATCCTGATGGCCCTGCTTCGGCGTTCAAAGACCGGCGAGGGCCAGTACATCGACGTTGCCTTCGCCGACGTTGCCGTCACGGTCCCCCCCGGCCGCATGGCCGACGAGGGGCTCAGGGGTCATTACCCCGCCTACCAGATATTCGAGACCAAGGACGGCCGCTACCTGACCCTGAGCACACGTGAGCCATGGTTCTGGGAGCGGACCTGCAAGATGATAGGGCGGGAGGACTGGATAGGAGAAATCCGACCGCAGGGCCCGCTGAACGAGGAGATGTTCGCCTTCTTCCGTGACCTCTTCAAGACCAGGGCACTCGAGGAATGGATGCCCCTCCTGGCCGAGCACGACCTCCAGTATGGTCCCGTGAACAGGACCCTGGACGAGCTGTCCGAAGACCCGCACATAAAGGCGCGGAAAATGCTCCTGCAGGTGACGAGCCCCACGACGGGCAGCACCGCCCTGGAGCCAGGATTCGCATACAAGTTCTCGGAGACCCCGGCCTCTCTCAGATGGGGCCCGCAAGCCCTGGGCGCGGACACGGACGACATCCTCGCCGATCTCGGCTTCGCTCCGCCTGACATCGTGAAGATGCGGGAGTCTGGCGTCACGGGGCATGCCTGACCCAAGATGTGAATCGCCCGTCACAGGCGCGCCGCCCCACGGGCATCAATCCGAGACCTTTGCGGCCACCGGAGCGGTGACCTCCTCCCGAGGCTCCTTGGGTCTCTCCCCCTTCAGGTAAGACAGGACAATCCCCAGGACCAGCAGGCTGCCCAGCGCCAGGCAGCCTAATCGAAAGCCGTCCACAAACGCCTCGGCAACCCCGCCGCTACTGCCGGCAGTGACCTCGGTCAGGCTCGGCTCGAAACCCCTCGACGCCATGGTCGCTACGACGATAGCCGTCATTACGGCGATGCTGGTGACCTGGGCCGACTCTCTCATGAGCTGCGTCAGGGCCGTGACTATGCCATAGCGAGACCGCTCGACCGCGCTGATGATGGAGTTCAGGTTGGGCGAGCTAAACAGGCCAATTCCAGAGCTGGTCACGACCAGCATCGGAATGATGAAAGCCAAGGTCGAGTTGGTGGTGAGGTTCGTCGATAGGAGGAAGAGGCCAATCGCCGAGATCGCCAGCCCAGCCACGTTGAACTTCACCCATCCGTACCGGTCCGACAGACGGCCGGTCGGGGGACCCAACACGACCATCGCAAAGGCCCCAGGTATCATGATCAATCCGACTTCGCCGGGGCTGTACCCCAGGATCCTTTGCAGGTAGAACGACATCATGAGGGTGATGGAGCCGTAACCCATGAAGGAGATCCATCCGGTGGCAGCGCCTAGGGCCACAAGCTTGCGCTTGAAGAGGCGAAGGTCCAGCATCGGCGCCGGATGACGCAGCTCCCACCAGATGAACCCCCCCAGGAGGGACGCAGCGCCCAGTAAGCCCAGCATGATCGGCGGGGAGCTCCACCCAATTCGATGGGCGCTATTCATCGAGAGAAGGAACAAGAACAACGCCCCGCCGGACATGGCGGCCCCAATCCAGTCGTAACGGCGCGCGGGCCCATCCGCGGCCTGGGGCGCCAGGCGGCGGCGGTCCAGGATCATGGAGGACGACATCAGGGCAATGAGACCAGCCCCAGATGCGAGAAAGAAGACCGAGCGCCACCCGAATTGGCCCACGAGGATGCCCCCAAGGGCCGAGCCCACGATGACTCCGCTGCCCACCACCGCCATGTTGAGGCCCAACGCCTTGCCCCTTTCCGACCCAGGGAACACCGAAAGAACTATGGCATTCCCGTTGGCCTGGACCATCGCGGACCCCACGCCCTGCAAGACCTTGAAGCCTATCAACATCGCAAGGCTTTGGGATGTGCCCGCCAGCCCGGCCCCGAGGGAAAAAAGAACAAGCCCGGCAAGGTACACGCTCTTGCGGTTGAGCATGTCCCCCAACCGACCCATCGGGAGGACAAGGACGCTGATGACGAGCGCATACCCGATCACGACCCATTGCACCGTGGCCAAGTCCGCGTCGAAATAGGTCTCTATGCTGGGCATGGCAACGTTGACGCTGCCGTAATCCAGCACGGTAAAGAACAGCGCCAGCCCGATGGTCGAGTAGACCCACCACTTGTAGGCATCGGTCTGGTAGATGGCCCGTCTCAGAGCACTATCCTCTCCCAACCAATGTAACTTCAGAATCCGCGCAGGCCCGCGCAATCAACGCCGCGCGCGGCATCACAATGCCCGAAGCGCTCCAAGGCGAACCCAACTCTCCGGGGCCAGCGGTCGACCTCGACAACCGCCAAGGGAGGCCGGCGATCGCAAAAGCGTTGGCACCCCGGTACCGTTTGTACCGATGGAATGGGCCACTGGAGCCGGCGTGCCCATCCTGGGTCATGACGGCTCGCCCAGCGCATTGTATAGCAGCCCTTCCTTGCCTTCCCCCGAGAGCCTGCCGGTCCGCCCCGACACAAGCCAAACGCCGAACCAGGCTCAGCCCTACGTCAGGGGTCTAGCTCCCCTCCTTCCTGGGCATGGGTTGCGCGATCCCCGCAGGGTCCGAGGTGCAAGAAACACCCAGTAAGGCAGGAAAGAGCTGCGGGCGAACATACTGAGCCGGTGGAGGCCCCTGGGCTTGGTGATTGCCCCGCTCCACGCCGGCATCGCAACTCACTATGGGCCTCCGACCCGATGCCCCCGATATAATTCGCAAGGCCCTTCGTCCCGCCTGCCTTGGCTCCATGCTGAACATCCAGAAACTGACCCACGTTACTCAAGCGGTGCCCGATGTCGCGGCAGCCGGCGAGCTGTACCAGGAGGTATTCGGGGCCTGGACCATAGACGAAGGTCCATCGAACAACGACGAGGATGCCGCCTGCTTCGTGGTCTTTCACGACCTGTGCATCAAGCTCGTCGAGCTGGAGCTCCTCGACTCCCAAACCGGGGGTCTCCCTACGGCATCGCCCGGTTTCCAGGGCATCGGTTTTAAGGTCCAGGACCTAGAGGCCGCCGAGCGGCATTTCCATGACCACGGCCTCACCTCGGTCCACAGCACCGGCTCCCGATTCCTTCTCGACCCCGCCCAGACCTATGGCACCCTGTTCGAGTTCCGGCGCGACCCTCTTCCCAACGACCCTCGCCAGGCCCCGGGGTGGAGCCCAGAGTGGTGGCGGGACCAGCACCCTCTTGGCATAAGCGGCCTGTGGGGCATCACGATGATGGTCGCCGACCCTCCGCCGGCAGCCGAGTTCTACCGGAGGGTCTTCGGCGCCCACGACCAGATAGTAAAGATCACGGGCGAGGTTGCCAGGTCCTTGACCTTCTTCAACCTGGGGAAGGCCTCACTCGCCCTAATCGAATCGGCCGGTGAAGGCTCGGTGCTGGAGAAGGTATCGGAGCGTCTCAGCGGCGGACAGGGCATGCATTCCCTGAGTCTCCTCACCACCCGCCTCGACGGTCTGCCGGCCTATTTCCGCTCCAAGGGTATTGGCCTCCTGCCCGGCCCCACTGTCCGGCACGTCCCGCACCCTCGGGCGCTGTTGGGCGCAAGATACGTCTTTCTGGAGCGGCCGGATGAGGGCGATCCGCGGTACACGGGCACGCGGAGTGGGCTCGGGTAGCCTGGGGATACGGCGCGGCGGTGGCTCAGCACAACGGCCATCTTCGACTCTCGACTCGGGCGGGCCGCCGATGTAGAGTAGACTGAGCTGAAAACTGACGCCCTCGTTACGAATAGGAGTCCAACCGTGGCAAAGAATGGACACAACCACCGCATCATTTCAGCCGACTCGCACGTCAACCCCCCGCCGATGATCTACCGGGAACGGCTCCCTTCGGACTTGAAGGACCGCGCCCCTCGCGTCGAGATGCGCGACGACAAGCAGGTCCTCATCTTCGACGGCCAGGAACAGGGCTTTGCCAACCTCTCGGGAGCGGCCGGGACGGCACCCAAAGAGGTATCCATGGTGGCCAAGACCTGGGAGGCCGGCCGCCGGGGCGGCTGGGAGCCCGCACCGCGCGTCGAGGACATGGCGCTAGACGGAGTCGACGCCGAGGTGCTCTATGGGAGCGGCGACGGCGGCGGTATCACTCTCAAGACTATCGACCGGCCCCTCCGGTACGGCCTCATGCATGCATACAACGACTGGCTGATCGAGTATTGCGCCGGCGCGCCCGACAAGCTCGTCGGGATCGCGGATATCCCGATATGGGACATCGGCCTCGCCATCAAAGAAGCGACCTGGGCCCACGAGAACGGCTTGCGCGGCGCGCTCATTCCAGCCATCCCCGCGTTCCACGACTCGCCCGAAGAGGACAAGCCCTACACGGACCCCCACTATGAGCCGCTATGGGCCACGCTGGCTGAGCTCGAGATGCCGGTCAATATGCACCTGGGCCCGAAGCCGATAACCAGGGGCCTGGACAAGCACATGATGATATCGGTCAGCCTCAATAAGGCGATGATGGGCGAGCCGATCGCCAGCTTCATTTTCTCGGGCGTGCTGGAGCGGCACCCCAAGCTCCAAATCGTCTCCGTCGAGAGCGGCGTTGGCTGGATGGCCTTCCTCGTCGAGTGGATGGACCATGTCTTCGGCCGGCACCGGTACCACCAGAAGTCAACCCTCGGCGAGAACCCAAGCGTCTTCTTCAAGCGGCAGGTTTCCGGGACCTTCATCGAGGACAGGGTCGGTGTGCAGTGCCGCAACGTCATCGGTGTCCAGAGCATCATGTGGTCCAGCGACTACCCCCACATCAACAGCTCGTGGCCCAAGTCGCAGGAGGCCATCGAATACCACTTTGCCGACGTCGCAGAAGACGAGAGGGCCCTCATGGTCGGTGGGAACTGCGCCCGCATCTATAACCTATAACCATCAACCTATAGCCATCTTCGGCGCGCGATGATCAAAGGCCCCGGCTTCCGCCGGGGCCTTTTTCCGTACCGCGAGGCTGCAAGACGCCGCCGGACGCAAGCCTTCAGGACAGCTTTGCCATCACTTCGCTGGCGAAGCGCTCCAGGCCAGCGATAACCTCTACGCCGGTCAGGCCCGGCCGGCGCTCCCAAGGCCGCACCGACACCCGGTCAACCCCAGAATCTTCATACCGGCGCATGTTCTCGACCGTCGGCGGCACCGCGCATTGAACGGTGATCTCAAACGGCTCGCGCTCCCTCCCGAATTCTCTGCGCATGGCGGCCATCTCCTTCACCAGGTCCGCCGCCGACTCCGGCGTATGTTGCATGCCAAGCAAGCCGTCCGTGAGTCGAGCAGCCCGGCGCCGGTTGATGCTGCCCTCGCCTCCGAAGTGCAGGCGCGGCCCGGGCCTCTGGACCGGCTTCGGCTCGAAGACGAAGGGCCCAACCGAATAGAACTCGCCCTTGAACTCCACCATCGGGTCAGTCCACAGGCGCTTCATCACCTCGATCATTTCGACCGTGCGCCTCCCTTTGTTCTCGTAGGCAAGCCCCACCGTGTCAAACTCAGCCTGCATCCATCCGGTACCGACCCCCAACAAGAGCCGGCCATTAGAAAGCTGGTCCAGCGTTGCCACTTGCTTCGCGACGAGAGTTGGGTCCCGGAGCGGAAGGATCAGGATATTGGTCCCAAGAAGAATCCGCTTCGTGGCGGAAGCGACGAAGCCCAAGGAAACGAGGGGGTCCAACCAGGGTGTGGAGCGGTCGAACGGAGGTGTGCCGTCCTCCGTGTAAGGGTAGTTCGACGGAATCACGCGAGGCACCACCAGATGGTCGGATACCATGAGCAAGTCGTAGCCGAGATTGTCAGCCGTCTGGGCCACGGCAACATAGTCCTGGGCAGCGACGCCCGCAATACTGAACCCGATCTTCATTGAGCCCTCCTCACGAGGCGTCCCTGAATGCCGACAGTCCACCCATCCGTCCGTATAATGCCACAGGGCTCGGGTCTTGGGAGTCCGTCAAAGGAGGCCACATGCGGGACGGAAAGCTGAGAATCGGGGCGATGTTCCCGGTCGCCGACCTAGGCGGAGACCCGGGACCGCTGCGGGGCTTCGCCCAAGCGGTCGAGGACGCGGGCTACGACGACCTGTACATCTCAGAGCACGTCCTTGGCGCCGACCGCAGCGTCCGCCCGGAATGGAGGCCCATGGCCGGAGGCCCGGCGCCCTACGACCACACCAACCCGTTTCACGATCCTTTCGTCGCCTTCGGTTTTCTGGCAGGAGTGACCAGCCGGGTCCGGCTCATCAGTGGGGTGCTGGTGCTGGGAATGAGGCAAGCGGCCCTGGTGGCCAAGCAGGCCGCCGCAGCCGACGTGCTCACCAATGGACGCATTACCCTGGGCATTGGAGTCGGGTGGAACGACGTCGAGTATGAGGCCATGGGGGTCCCGTGGAAGAGCCGGGGCGCCCTCGTGGAGGAGCAGATCGAGCTCATGCGTGCGCTCTGGACCAACGAAGTCATTAGCTTCGAGGGCAAATGGCACAAGGTGACGGCCGCTGGAATCAACCCGCTTCCCGTCCAGCGGCCGATCCCGATCTGGATTGGGGGCGGGGCCGACGCAGTCATCAAACGGGCTGGGCGCATTGGTGATGGCTTCTATCCCAACTTCAGGCCGGATGACCACGGGAAACGAAAGGCGGAGATGCTGTGGGATGCCGCTCGCCACGCTGGACGCGACCCCTCCGGCGTGCCGCTCATCGGTGGGCTCTCCCTGGCGGGGCAGACTGTCGAGGCCGCCGTCGAAGAGGCCCGGGCCTGGAAGAACATCGGGGCCGCGGGGGTGGTCCTGCGCTCGGTTGGAGGTGGCGACAAAACGGTCGATTGGCATGTCGGGGCGGTGCGCCGGGTAAGAGCACTGATAGAGGAAGCCGGCCTCTAGCAGAGCCGGCCGACGGGCCGGGACGAAACAAGAGCAGCCTTCCCGCCGCGACGGGAGCCAGCCATCGAGTCAACCCCGCGGAGAAGAACACGGAAATGACGTTACAGCCCTTCCGTATCGACCTCCCCGACTCCGTCCTCGAAGACCTGAAGACGCGGCTGGCGCGGACAAGGTGGCCGGACGAGGTCCCGGGGGCGGGCTGGGACTACGGGAGCAACTTGGGCTACATCAAAGAGCTGGTCGAGTACTGGAGAACGAGCTACGACTGGCGCGCCCAGGAAAGAATGCTCAACTCTTTCGCCCAGTTCACGACACAGATCGACGGCCTCGGCGTTCACTTCGTCCACGAAAAGGGTCGAGGCCCGGACCCCCTTCCCTTGATCATCCTGCACGGCTGGCCGGGCTCGTTCTGGGAAATGTACAAAGTGATCGGCCCCCTGGCCGATCCTGCCTCCCATGGCGGCGATGCAGCCGACGCCTTCGATGTCATAGTCCCCTCCTTGCCCGGGTACGGGTTCTCCGGCCGGCCCGCAACGAAGGGTGTGAACGGGGCCCGCATAGGCGAAATGCTGAACACCTTGATGACCGGGGCCTTGGGGCACTCCCGCTACTTCTTGCAGGGCGGCGACTGGGGAGCCATCATCGGGACTCGCATGGCATACGCCTTCCCCCAAAATGTCGTAGGGTTCCACCTGAACCTGGTCCTCGACCAAGCGCCGCCCCCGCCGGAAGAGCAGCAGTCTCCGGAGGAGAAGGCGTGGAGGAAGCGCTTGGCCGCTTACCAGAGGGAGGAGATGGGCTATGGGCGCATCCAGGGGACGAAGCCCCAAACGCTGGCTTATGGGCTCAACGACTCCCCCGCCGGACTCGCCGCCTGGATCGTCGAGAAGTTCCGGACATGGTCCGACTGCGGGGGAGATATCGAGTCCGTCTACACCAAGGACGAGCTGCTGACCAACATCATGCTCTACTGGGTCACCGAGACCATCAACTCGTCCACACGGCTCTATTACGAGGGTGGCCATGGCGAGCGGCTGGTGCCCGTTGGAGAGCGGCCCAAGCCTCCCATGGGCGCCTTGGCCTTCCAAAAGCATGCCAGCACAACAATCCGCGAGGTGGCGGAAAGGTCGTTCAACGTCCAGCGCTGGACGCAGATTTCGAAGGGCCTCCACTTCGGCACGCTGGAGGCCCCTCTCGAGATGGTCGAGGATATAGGCGAATTCTTCAGGCCTCTCCGCGCTCAGGTCTAGCCTTCGATCTAAGTCTAAGAGTCCTTAACCCAAGTCTAGTCCTTAGTCCAAAATGAGCTCGTCGGCGTTAGGCAGCACCGAGGCGAGGCTTCTCGACGAGTACGTCCGCGTCAAAAATGTTCAGGAGGAGACCGCCATGCAGCTGAAGGATAGGGTCGCAATCATCACAGGCGGGGGGCGGGGAATCGGGCGGCTGACCGCCCTTAGATTCGCCCGGGAGGGCGCGAAGCTGATGCTGGCCGCCCGAACGCAGTCGCAGATCGACTCGGTGGTCGATGAGGTCAAGGCGCTGGGCGCTACCGCCGTCGCATTCCAGACAGACGTCACGTCGGAGGCCCAGGTCCAGGCGATGGTCGCCCAAACTATCGAAGAGCTCGGAGCCATCGACATCATGGTGAATAATGCCGCGGGCTCGGGGGAGCAGATGGAGCTCCTGGACATGCCAATGGAGAAATGGGACTACACTCTCTCCGCCACTCTGCGCTCCACCGTGATGTGCTCCAAGTATGCCCTCCAGCACATGGTCCCCAGGCGGTCAGGGACGGTGATCAACAACGCCTCTCGCGCGGGACGAATCGGGCTTCCGGGCAGGACGGACTACTCACCGGCCAAGGCCGGCGTCATCAGATTCACGCATGCCCTGGCCCGGGAGACGGCAGCCCACAACATCCGCGTCAACTGCGTCGTGCCGGGCGCCATCGACACCGAGTCACTCCGGGGCTACTTCCGTTGGCTGGGCGAGAAGCGGGGCACCAGCTACGAGCATGAGCGGGCTAATTACATGGAGCACGCGGGGACCATGAAGATACCGGTAGCCGAAGAGGTGGCCGAGGTGATGCTGTTCCTCGCCTCCGACGCATCGAGTGGAATCCACGGGCAGTGCATCGATGTCAATGGAGGCTCGTGGATGTCGTGATAGGGTCACCCGTAGCTGTTCAGAGCTGAGGCTCCCGCAGCCCCGTTCACCCCGAGTAGCGCCCTTCGATACACCCCAACGAGGCGTCGGGGCACTCAGGGCAGTCGTGCATTGGCGCGTATCGAGGGGCGCCCGCCGGGTCTTACCAAACGTGAACAACCAGAGCAGAGCACCTGTTCGCGGTTGACAGTGGGTGGGATGGAACATGGTGTGCAAGCAAGAGCGCCGGCCCGCGTAAGCGGACCGGCGCTCGCGGAAGTCGGGGGCCGGGTGGCCGCGCCTACTGCGCCGTAAAGGCCCCCGTTACGCCGTTCACGACGACCGTGTAAGTGACGCCCGAGGTGAAGTCCCCTCCCAGCGGTACCCGGGTGACTACCGTCGGCAGGTCGCGGGTGCACCGCAGCCCCTCCTCCCGGAACTCCAGGTGGGTCACGGTCACGCGTATCGTGTGGGCAGAGCGCCGGTCTATGTCGTAGCCGTTGAACTTGGAGCACTTGCTGCCCAACGGCAGCGTCGATGCCACCGACACCTGGTACTGCGGCGGGAAGGACTCGAGTATGACGACCTCGACCTTCCGGACCGGCGACTCGGCCACGGCCGCCTTGGGCCATTCTGGGTCGCGGGCGACGAATGCGTTCGTCACCTCGCCGTTCACGACGACCGTGTAAGTGACGCCCGCAGTGAAGTCGGAGCCCAGATCCACCTCACCCTCGTGCGTGCCGTAGACCGCCGTGCAGGCGATCGGGCCGGTCGGCACGAGGTTGGTGACCGTCACGTCGAGCACCTTGCCGCGGCGCTCCAGATCGTAGCCGTCGAACCTGACGCATCCCGACGGCAGCCCGGATATGATCGACAGCGAGTAACCCGTGTGGTCGCCGGTCACGACGACGGACTCGACCGGAGCGGGCTTTCTCGTCATTTCTAGTGCCGGGGTAGGGGACGCCGGGTTCACGCGCTCGAGCACCATGTCGACGTGGGTGGGTTGCCCCGGGTGATCACGTCGTACGCTGTCGTGGTTATGAAGAGCATGCGGCCGCTGTCGCGGATGACGGCCTGGACGGCGTATGTGAACCGGTCGTCGATGGCCGAGGGGTCGTACTCGATCTCGAACCTCAGGGGGACCTGGCCCGGGTCGACGATCGTCACCTTGGCCAGCGTGATCGAAGGCGCGTCTTGCAGCGACACGTCCAGCAGCTCGACCTCGACGGTCTCGTCCGGCCCCAGGGCCATCCGCTCCCGGTAGGTGATCGTTCCCGTGACCCTGGCCGTGGCCGCCACCGGCGAGTAGTTGGCGGTGGTGAAGGCGAACTCCTCGTCGGCCATGTTGGCCACGTAGTCGAAGCTGGCGTCCATCGGGTAGCCGATCTCGGAATCGTAGCTGACGGTAATCCGGGAGGCCTCGCGGTCTATGGCTTCCTGGATCAGCTGGAACAGGCCGTCGATTGTCACGTAGCGCTCGAGCTCGTCGTGCTCCGGCGCTTTGCCGGACTCCACGTAGATCACCGACTCGACCACTCCCTCCTCGACCCTGATCTCGACGGGCTCCACAAGGGGCGGCGGGCAGAAGCAGAGCGGCGTCAGCTCGAACGAGTAGTCGTCGGCGCTGTTGGCTTCCCACAGGGCCCGGCGCTTATCGAGCTCGGCCTGCGCCCGTTCGAGCGCGTCCTTGCTCTCCCCGTCATCCGGGCGCGTGTCAGGAGCAGGCGGCGCCGGGTCGGCCGTCGTCGGCGTCGGGCTGGCGGGAGCGCTCTCACACGCGATGAAAACAATCATCAGCACGCCGGCAAGCAGGGTGATCGTGGCGGCCAGTCTGGCGCTCATCTTGTCAGTTGCCCTCTAGGGTGCGTCTTCCGAGCCTTCACCTATCATGACGCAATCCGGCCGAGTTTCGTTCCCTTTCGCACCGCCCCGACGTACGCGCGCATTCGGTAGGCTTCCAAGTTCCGTTTGATAGACTCCAAGCGCCGTGTGGCCGCCGGGCCGCGCCAATCCGCACGTTCGTTCCCTGAGCGCAAGGCCCTCATTCGGGCAGTCGGGACTGACAGGAGCCCTATCGCTCACCCTGTTTCCTTGACGCTCCATCACGCGGCGCGTAGCATCGGCGTCGCTCTCCTCCCGACCCGCGCGGGAGCGATCATCCCATCCACGGAGGCCCACAATGGCCTATGAAGACCTAACCTTCCGGGTCGAAGACAACATCGCCATCGTTACGATGAGCCGCCCCGACGCCCTCAACGCCTTGAGCCAGGCGATGTTCGACTCTCTCGAGGCTTCGTACAAGGAGATCAACGAACGGGATGACATCCGCGTAGCAGTGTTCACCGGCGCAGGCCGGGGGTTCTGCTCGGGAGTCGACATCAAGCTGACCCCCCTGTCGAGCGGGAAGCGCCTCCGCCCGAACCTCGGCCCCACCGACTACTGGACTGCGAAGGCCCAAAGCGTGACCAAGCCGACGATCGCCGCCGTCAACGGACACGCGGTCGGCGGCGGACTGGCCCTGGCCCTTGCGATGGATGTCCGAATCGCCTCCGACCAGGCCCGCCTTTCCACCCGTTTCTCGCAGCTGGGAGCGCCCGTGTTGGACGGAGTTGGGAACCTCTTGCCTCGGGTCGTGGGCGTCCCCAAGGCGCTGGAGCTGCTGTATACGGCCGAGATGCTGACGGGGGAAAAGGCGGCTGAGATTGGCCTGGTGAACTACGTTTACCCCCACGAGGAGTTCTGGGAGAAGACTATGGACTTCGCTCGGAAGCTGGCCCAGGGGCCTCCACTGGGGTTGGCCCTCACGAAATGGGTCGTCTATAACTCCTACGACAAGAGTTTCCTCGAGCACCTGCCGAACCAGCTCTACGCATCGACGATCAACAGCCGGTTGGCGGAGCACGACCTCCAAGAAGGCGGCCGCGCCTTCGCCGAACGGCGGGACCCCTCGTTCCGCGGCGTCATTCCCCCCGAGGAGGGCGCGTAGCACGCGTGGAGAGCTGCGCCGTCTTCCCGGCGATGGAGACCGGGACAGACCACCGGAGAGCCGTAAGAGAGTCCCCCCAAGCCGCCGAGGGCCTCGGGTGCTGCGCTCTCCCGGTGTTCGATCAAGCTCGGCGCCGACGTCAGCGGCCGGCCCGGCTGCGACGGACCGTTCACGGGTAAGCACATGTCGAAACGCTTCGACATCGCCATCATCGGTGGAGGAATCCTGGGATGCGCCACGGCATACCACCTGACGCTCCAGTTCCCGCGGACCTCCATCTGCATCCTCGAAAAGGAGAGCGGACTTGCCGCGCATCAGACGGGGCACAACAGCGGCGTGATCCACTCCGGCATCTACTACCGGCCGGGCTCGATGAAAGCACTCAACTGCGTGAGCGGCGCGAGAGCCCTGATGTCGTTCTGCGAGGAGAGCGGAGTCGGGTACGACCTCTGCGGAAAGGTCGTGGTGGCAACCGACGATGGTGAAGTCGAAGGGCTGAAGGAGCTCCACCGCAGGGGCGAGGCCAACGGTGTGCCAGGCCTGGAGCTCATCGGTCCGGAACGCCTCCGGGAGCTCGAGCCCCACTCGGAAGGGGTGCTCGCCCTGCACTCGCCTCGGACCGGCATCGTGGACTACCGGGAGCTGACGAGGGCCTACGCCAAGCGGGCCATCGAGGCCGGCGGGCTGCTGCTGACGGGACACGAGGTGCTGAGCATTCGGACGCACGCACGCGGACATCACCTCCAGACCGGCGCCGCGGACATCGAGGCAGCCAACCTGGTCAACTGCGCGGGCCTCCATTCAGATGCGGTGGCCAAAATGGCGGGCCTTCGGCCTGATATCCGCATCATCCCTTTCCGAGGGGAATACTACATGCTGTCTCCCAGCGCCCATCACCTCGTGAACGGGTTGATCTACCCCGTCCCGGACCCCGAGTTCCCTTTCCTCGGGGTCCATTTCACCAGAACGATCGATGGCCACGTGGAAGCGGGCCCCAACGCCGTCCTGGCATTCGCGCGGGAAGGCTATTCGATGGGACGGATCAGCCCGTCCGACCTCGCCGGCCTGGCTGGGTACCCAGGGTTCTGGAGGATGGCCTCCCGGTACTGGAGAACAGGCGCTCGGGAGTTTCGCCGGTCGCTGAGCAAAAGGGCCTTCACGCAAGCGCTCCAAAAGCTCGTTCCCGATTTGCGGGAGCAGGACCTCGCGCGGGGTGCGGCCGGCGTCCGGGCCCAGGCTGTCGATCGCACCGGGTCCCTGGTGGACGATTTCCGGATCGTCGCGTCCTCGAACGCGGTCCATGTGCTGAATGCCCCTTCGCCGGGGGCAACTGCCTCGCTCGCCATAGGCGAGCACATAGCGGGGATGGCCCGTGGAGCCTTCGGCCTTGTCGGCAGTCGAGCAGACAGAGACCAATAGCCGCTGCACCGTCCCCGATCGGCTTCGGAGGAGCGGATACCTTAGCGTTATGTCAACTTTTGTCCACGCCCGGTAAGCAGTTCCAGAAGTCCAGGGTGCTACAATCCCAGCGCTCTCATCCTTGGCCCGCGCCTCATCCGTGGCTCGACGTTCAAAACGGAGGACAATCCCCCCTGTGGCCACCGTCCTCGTCACCGGCGGGTCTGGCTTCATCGGCTCGCACGTCGCCAGGGCCTACCTCTCGACAGGGCACCGCGTCGTCGTCGCGGACGATTTTTCCTCGGGAAGGCGCGTACTGGCGCCCCAGGGGGCGGAGGTCCACGAAGTCGATATCAGGAGCCCGGCGCTGGCGGAGCTGTTCGAGAGGGTCCGTCCGGACATCGTCAATCACCACGCCGGGCAGATCAGCGTCACCCATTCAGTTCGAGACCCCCAGTTGGACGCCGGCATAAACGTCAGCGGGACGATCAACGTCCTCGAAAACGCAGTCCGCGCGGGCTCCAGCCGCTTTATCTGCGCTTCGACGGGCGGCGCCCTGTATGGCGAGCCGGAATACACACCATGCGACGAAAAGCATCCCATCGCCCCCCTCAGCCCCTACGGCGTCTCGAAGTACTGCGCGGAGCAGTACGTCCGCTACTACTCCCATACGGCCGGCCTCTCGAGCGTCGTTCTCCGGTACGGGAACGTCTATGGGCCCGGCCAAGACCCTCACGGAGAGGCCGGAGTCGTCGCGATCTTCAGCCAACGGATGCTCAGCGGCGAGCAGGCGGTGATCTTCGGCAATGGCTTGCAAGAGCGCGATTTCGTCTTCGTCGGCGACGTGGCAGCCGCAAATGTGGCGGCCCTGTCCCTTGGGGACGGTGAAACCCTGAACATCGGGACGGGAGAAGGGCACTCGGTCAACGAGCTCTACAGCGCCATCGCGGAGGCCACACAGTGCGATCGACCTCCCGTTCACGAAGAGGCCAGACCCGGGGAGGTCTTCCGGATTACCCTCGATGCTTCAAGGGCTCAGAAAGTCCTGCGGTGGCGGCCCAAAACCAGCTTCCGCGACGGGATCCAGCGAACTGTGGAGGCCTTTGCCGCCGAGAGCTCCCGGGGCCGGTAGGGAAACACCTACCGTCTGCGCTTTGAAAGCTCCCTCCAGATATCCTCGGGCTTCAGGCCCGCCGAAGACAGAAGCACCAGGCTGTGAAACCAGAGGTCGGCCACCTCGTGAACGGTCTCGGCGGCGTTGCCGTTCTTGGCCGCGATGACGGTCTCGCCCGCCTCTTCTATGACCTTCTTTCCGATCCTGTCGACGCCTTCATGAAGCAGCTTCGCGACATAGCTTCCCTCGGGGGCGGCCGTCTTTCGGCTTTCGATCACGGAGAAGAGCTCGTCGAGCACGGCGGGGCCGGCCGCTTCGAACTCCAAGTCCGCGCCGTCCAACCCCTGAAAAAAGCACGTGGGCTTGCCGGTGTGGCATGCCGGGCCCGCCGGCGACCCCTTCAGCAGAATGGTGTCGGTGTCACAATCGACCTGGACCTCGTGGACCTTGATGACGTTTCCAGAGGTCTCGCCCTTGTGCCATAAGGCCTGACGCGACCTGCTGAAGAACCACGCCTCGCCCGTATCCAGGGTCCTCTCCAGAGACTCGGGCGACATGTAGGCGACCATGAGAACGTCGCCCGTGTCCCGGTCCTGGGCAATGGCTGGGATCAGCCCCTGCTCGTTCAGCTTTAGCTTCATATCCGGAGAGAGGGCCAATCCGCACCGAGGCCCTCGACTCGATGATAGCACAGGGACCAGGTCCGAACGGCGCACACCCGCGCCCGAGCGGCCGTGTCGACGCTTTCAGCTACCCGGCCCGCTTGGCACCATGAACCGGCGCTTGAAGCTCAGGACGCGCCTTCCGTGCTGGTTGGTCACCCTTGTCTCGACCCGGACGACCCCCCGGTCCCCCCTGCTGCGGGAGGGCCGCACCTCGATGACAGTCGACTCGGCATAAATCGTGTCGCCGATGAAGACGGGAGCCTCGTGCAGGACCTCGTCATAGTCCAGGTTGGCGAAAGTCGCGCCACTCATGCCGGGGATACTCAGCCCGACCGCCAGGCTCAGAACGAGCAAGCCATTGACCAGCCGCTGGCCATGCTGCGAACGAGAGGCATATTCGACATCCAGGTGGAGCGGCTGGTGGTTCATCGTCCACAGGCAGAACGCCTCGTTCGCGGCCTCTGTAATCGTCCGCCCGGGCCAGTGCAGGTGCACCTCGCCCTCCTGGAAGTCCTCCAGATAGCGTTCGAACCGCTCTCTCCCTGAAATCTGCATTGGGCCTCTCCACGGGTGGACTCTGGGCGAACGCGGGGCCGTCCGACGCCCCGGGGCCCCGCGCCGGCCTTCCAGCGGGACCCCAGGAGTATAAGCGCTCGCCCGGGGACTCAGACATCGGCGGCGCCCATGCCATCGGATGCGCAGGACGAGGCCAGCAGCCGCTACCGGGTCGCAGGCCGGACAGGCCCGACACAGCGCGTGGTACGCGCCCGATATAATGGAGTTTGGGCCACCCAGGAATGCTACTTGATTACCGACCGCTCGAAGGCACAGTCGAAGCCGGCCGCCAAGATGGTCCGCGAGGTCCTCACGACGCTGGCTCTCGCCGGCCTTGTGTTCTTTCTGGTCCACTCGACGCTCCGGAACTTCCAGGTGGAGGGGTTCAGCATGGAGCCAACCCTGGACGACGGGCAGCTCCTGCTGATCAATAAGGCGGTATACTCGCGTTACAACGTGAGCGGTTGGGTCCAGAGCCTACCGTTCATGGACCGCGACGGCGACGGGGTCGTCGAGCCTTTTCACCCTCCCCGGCGGGGCGAGGTAGTCGTTCTCCGTTCACCCGAGAAGGGAAGCCGTAACCTGATCAAACGGATCATCGCGGTCCCCGGCGACGTCATCGAGATCAGGGGCGGCGCCGTCTCGGTCAATGGGCAGCGTCTGGATGAATCCGCGTACGTCGACCGGCCGGGAACGTTCTCCCTGGGGGCCGCGACTGTGCCCGAAGAGCAGTACTGGGTGATGGGGGACAACAGGACCGGCAGCAGCGATTCGCGCTTGTTTGGTCCAGTCCCACGGGAGAATATCGTGGGCAAGACTTGGCTGTCCTACTGGCCCCTGAGCCAGTTCGGGTTCGTGGGGGGTCATTCGTCGTTCACGGGTGGGTGAGCAGCGTCCGCATTCGGGGCATGGGCCGGTAGCTCAGTGGTAGAGCACCTGACTTTTAATCAGGGTGTCGCGGGTTCGATCCCCGCCCGGCTCACTTTTTTCGCCTACGTGTACTGTAGTAAGAACTCGGTCGCGATGGCGTGGTGCCCACCACCCTCTAAACCATAGTCGCCCCCTCGCCGTTGGAGGCATAGGGCGCGACGTTCCGCCCAAGAGCTACACCACCCTGGCCCACGCTGGCTGAGGGCGGTTGCAGTAAACTTGTAACTATGCTAGGCTAACTGTATAGACGCTGGGCTCAATTGTTCAGACACAAAGGGGAACTTGGATGACCAGCCGCGCGATTGAAGAAGCGGAACTGCTTCGCATGAGGGTGCAACTAGCAATGGCATTCTCCCCATCCGCACCGGTCGGGAGTATTGAGTTGTTTGCCGGACGGATGGAGGAAATACGCCAGAGCGTATCCGCAGTGAGTCAGCAAGGACAACATGTGATCCTGTTCGGTGAGCGTGGTGTTGGTAAGACGTCGCTGGCGGGGTTAGTTCATGAGTTCTGGAGCGATATGGCCAAAGACCGAAGCGCCGTCTTTCCTGTGCGATACAACTGTGACCGCGCTGACACCTACAGGACAATATGGGCCAATATATCCGAGAGTATCAGAGATGGGTTTGAAGCGAGAGGGGAGAGCCCACCCAAAGGCGAGTCCTGGGAAGGATTGTACGCTGAGTTGCTCAATGGAGGTGCCTCTCCCCACAGTGTACGTCGGCTGCTGGACATCGCCAATAAGACCTTCGTCATCGTCATAGATGAGTTCGACCAGATCACCGACAAGGACACTGTTGGGTTGTTCGCCAGCACCATCAAGAATATGTCCGACAACCTCAGCCAGTCGACCTTGATTTTGGTGGGTGTGGCTGACACGGTAGAAGAACTAATCGAGGATCATGCGTCAATTGATCGTGCGCTGATACAAATCCTGATGCCGCGCATGAAGGAGCACGAACTGACGGAGATAATCCGAAAGGCCTATAAACGCATTGGTCTAAGTACTGCACACCATATCCTGGATTATATGGGACGTCTTGCCCAAGGCCTTCCTCACTATGCCCATAGATTCGGGCAAGAGGCAGGAGTTGCTGCTATTGAACGAGAGAGTCTGACGGTCGAGAAGCAGGATGTGGACGAGGCCATTCGCAAGGCAATCAACCAAACAAACGAGACGATTCGGTCTGCGTATCAGCGAGCCACAACCAGCCCACAGAAGGACGCCCTCTTCAAGGAGGTACTGCTTGCTTGTGCTCTTGCCAATGGTGACGAGCTCGGCTACTTCGCAGCTGGTGACATAAGAAATCCTCTGAATCGGGTCACCCAGAGGCAATACGCAATACCGCAGTTTGTTGGTCACCTCAAGAAGTTCGCTTCGCACCGAGGGCCAGTCCTTCAGAGTGTTGGAGAACAGTGGAAACGACGTTACCGGTTCCATGATCCGCTTATGAGACCCTATGTGGTCTTAACCGGCATCGACTCCGGACTCATTGAAGAGGGAACGATTGAGTTCTTACGACAGCCGGACCACAGTCAGCAGCGGTTGTTTTAGTTTCCCCCCTACCTCGCTCGATAGTCGCTCCACCATACATATAGTGGAGACCCCGAACCGCTTGCTTTGTTGTGAATGTTACCGAAGGAGAGCTTGTAGTCGGACCCGATTCATGAGCCCTATCGATTTCCTGTTCCGTGTCCATGCCTAGTGTCCCGTGTTAGAAGTTCGTTGCACAAAACAGGGGGCGTCGACACTTCATTCGCCATTACCGCGAAAGCGGTAATCCATTTCGTGCCCGTTTATAAGCCAGGCTGAATAGTACAAGGAACTTCCGATTCAGGACACTAGTTCATCTCCGCCCAAGCCTTGAGCCGTACTGTCTACTAGACCAAGGGGACAATCTTCGAGCTTCGCATGATGTGGTCGCGCGTCAGCAAAGGGATGCTGTGCACGAAGCTGGTAGCGGCGATGATTTCGTCCGCCGGATCGCTGCTGAAGTCCAAGCGGGTCGAAGCGCGTGCAACGGCTAGGTCAATCGGCCACACGTGCAGTCGGCTCAGGATGCGTACCACCTCCCGGTCGTCAAGGTCCATATCCAACCGGCCGAGTTGAATGAGCTTGGCCAGCTCCCACAACACAATGGACGAAATGGACCATCTGTTCCTGGCTAACAGGCTTTGCTCTTGGGGTCGAAGCTCGCCACCGAGCGCGAAGATGAGAATGTGTGTGTCAAGATTGAGCATCGGCACCCCAGTGGAGGCCGGTCGTGAATACGCTGCCTCTAATCTTCAACTTGTGCCGTAAGCTACCTGTAAGGTCGGCTCCCTGGCTGTCGTATGGGACGACACGGGCAACAGGCTTGCCGTGCTTCGTGACGATCAGGCCATCGGCGTCGAGCTGATCCAACAGCGCTAAGCATTGTTCCTTGAACTTTGCGGCTCCGATCTCTTTCATTGCCGTCTCCCTTCGTTATGGACATATTATATGTCTAGCCGGTTGATATGTCCACTTTGCTTCGCCACTGTCTAACGCAACAGCGCGGGCCAATAGAGTGTCTGGTCCAAGCCGGACAGGTCGTGCCCCACAACTGGTCGCTGCATCGGGTCCAGGCCTGACGAACTCCATGAGGTAGCCCTTAGGGTACGATGAGGGTTCCCATTTGCCCCTTGGAGACGGTAACCCGACAGGGAAAGCCCCGGTCCGCCGGCGAACCGGTTTGGCCTTATAGGGGTGCACAGATGAGCCCCCTTACAAGGGACTATGCCCCCGCTGCCCGGCCTGCCTAAACCTGCAGAGAAGGTCACCCTGGATATCCTCTCCGACTGGCCGTGGACCACGTCGAGAGACCTCTGCGATCTGTTGGGCGTTGCATGAGCGCGGCTCTCTCCGCCATTGGCGCGCCTTGCGAATGACAACCTCGCCTGCCGTGCGTCCATGGGGGGCCGCCAGCGCCCTTCCAAGTCAGCCGTCGGACGAATCACCGACTGATTCCCCGTTGTCCAGCGGCCTCGCTCTGTAGAATCATCGGCGAGGCCAGGGTTGCCGGGGCCGACGGGGAACGTTTTGGCCGCAGTCTGCATACTATCTGATGAACCTGTCTCCAGAGGGAAAGTGATTGGGCGCGCCCCGTGAACGATAAAGAAGCCGTCCAGCGCTGCCAGGACGGCGACCGGGAAGCCTTCCGCCATCTGGTGGAACGATACAAGGACGTTCTCTACGGCACGGCCTATCTCATGACCGGGAACGCATCCGTCGCCGAAGAGCACGTGCAGGAGTCCTTCCTCTTGGCATGGAGGGGCATAGGGGGCTTTCGCGGCGGGTCGTCCGTAAAGCCCTGGCTGGTGCGAATCCTGGTGAACACCGTCATGGGTCAGCGGAGGCGCGGATCGATACCCACCGCTCCTCTGGAGGAGGCGACGCACTCGAGCGATGCCGGCAATCCTGACGATTTGGCGGAGAGCGTGGCGGACCAGCTGGAGGTGCGACAGGCCATTGCGGCCCTGTCCGAGGAGCACAAGCGGGTGGTCATGCTCAGGTACTTTACCGACCTGTCCGTGCCCCAGGTGGCGCAGGTCCTGGGATGCCGCGAGGGCACCGTCAAGTCCAGGCTTCACCGTGCGCTGCGGCACCTGCGAGTGGAGATAGGGAAACAGCCCTGAAGGCGGGGGCAATTCGATGACCAGCAACGATACACCAGACCGGGAGATGGAACGAACGCTGGAAGGCTATTTCGAGGCCGAATCGGCGAGACTTCGTGCGCCCGCCGGCCTGTGGGAAAGGATCGAGGGCATGATGGAGGACCGTTCAGACCCTGAAGGGAACGCGCCGGCCTGGCAGAGGATCTTCTCGCCGAGGCGATGGGGGCTGGTCCCCGCCTTCGCCACCACGATGGTGCTGCTCCTCGCCGTATCGGGGACGTGGCTCTTCACGGCGGCGCCCTGGGGGGATGGGGCGCCTGGGGCGCCGCGGCCCCAAGGTACCGACAGCCCCGCACCCGTACCGGCGTCCCAACCCACACCGGCGCCCGCACCCACAGGCACACCGGCACCCCGCGCACCTGCGGCCGACGACGATTTTCGATTACAAAGGGTTGAGCTAGCTGGACCGGCTGGACCGGCTGGACCGGCTGGACCGCAGGGACCGGCTGGAGCGGCTGGAGCGGCTGGTCCAGCCGGCGCACCCGCCGCACTGAGCCTCCGTGTCGCATCCGATGCGGGAGCGTATGTCCCTGGAGCCCTGGATACGGCCCAGAGACAGGTCATCTCCCAGGCCTCGGTATCCGTGGAAGCGGACGATGTCCCGGCGGCCGTGGCCCAGGTCCGGGCAATCGCCGAAAGCCTTGGCGGCTTCGTGGGGCAGCTGTCCAGCTCGGGGGGGCCGGAGCGCCAGCAGTCGACCATGACGATACGGGTCCCCCAGGCGGAGTTCTTCACCGCCTTGGAGCATATCAAGTCCCTGGGCAAGGTCCGCGGCGAGAACGTCGGCTCCGAGGACGTGACGGAGCGGTTCATCGATCTGGAAGCACGCTTGCGGAGCGCCCTGCGCGAGGAGGAGAGTCTCATCTCCCTGCTCGAGAAGGCGAACCAGGTGAGCGAGATCCTGGCCATCGAGCGTGAGCTCGCCCGCATCCGGTCGGATGTCGAGCGATATCAGGGCCAGCTGAGCTTCCTCGAGCGGAGGGTAGACCTGTCCACGATCACCGTATCCCTGTTTCCGCCGGATGCGGAGGTCGCCGAGCCGCCCTCCGGTTCTCTGACCGTCGAAGTATCCGACGTCTCCAGGAGCGTCGAAGAGATCAAGGCCCGGGTATCCAGGGTGGGCGGCGAGCTGGACCGGATATTCGTCGCGGTGCGGGACGGGAAGGAGAGCGCTGAGATGACCTTCCGGGTGTCCTCGAAGGACTTCGAGCAAGTGCTGTCCTCCGTCGAGGCGCATGGCAAAGTCAGGTCCAAAACGGTTCAGGAGACGACTCCTCCCGCTGAGGGAGAGGCAACGCCCTCCGTGAGGCCGGACGCCCGCATTGTCCTCTCTTTCGTGGAAAAGGAGTCCTCGGATGTGGGCCGGACCATAGCCATCGCGGCACCCGTCGGCGGAGCCGCACTGGCAGCTCTCTTGGGGCTCCTGCTCTACGTTACCTATCGGGCTGGGCGCCGCCGCAGCAGCCCGGCCTGATGCGCCTTTCTCAAGCGTTCGCGCCTGGGATTCAAGCCGAGTCTCCGCCTGGCGAGGTCCTGCACGACATGGGTTGATCTTCCCTTTATGCTGGTACGAGCCGCTACGCCCTCGGGCTCCAGTCGAACGGGCGAATCAGCGCAAGGAGGGCGGGCCGAAATGTCCTACTACGTCTACATCTCCCTCAGGGACGACGACAGGGTCCTGGTCTTCTCGATGGACCCCGAAAGCGGAAGGCTCGACCTCCGGCACACCGTCGAGGTCCCCGGTGGTCCGGCGCCGATCGCTCTGTCCCCGGACCAACGGTACATGTACGTCGCGCGGCGGCACGTGACCGAACTCTCCAGCTTCGCCGTCGACCACACGACCGGAGCAATCGACCTCATCGGCAGCGCCCCCCTGGAGGGCGACCCAAACTATCTCCGCACCGACCGCAAGGGCAGGTTCCTCTTTTCCGCCTACTACTTCGCCGGCAAAGCGGCGGTCCATTCCATTGGGGACGACGGCGTGGTCACCGCACCGCCCGTGGAATGGCGCGATACCGCTTTCGGCGCGCACTGCATGCAGACCGACCCATCCAACAAGTTCGTCTTCGTCACCCACATCGCCGGGCCCAATGCCATCTTCCAGTTCAGGTTCGACGAAGAGACCGGCCGCATCACCCCGAACTGGCCGCAGTGGGCCAGCCCCCCGGGGATGGAGGGCCCACGCCATTTCGTGTTTCACCCCACTCTCAATGTCGTCTACACGTCCAATGAGCAGGGGGGCAGCGCCAGCGCGTACCATTTCGACCCCAACGCGGGGACGCTCGAGGAGTTCCAGACCGTCCCGACCTTGCCCGAGGACTATGAGGGCAATAACCTCTGCTCCCAGATACAGCTCACTCCCTCCGGCAAGTTCCTGTACGTGCCCAACCGGGGCCACAACACGATCGCCGGCTTCGCGGTCGACGCCTCCGATGGCAGGCTGACCCCCATAGGGCGCGCGCCGGCCGAACCCGTCCCGCGGGCCTTCAGCCTCGACCCGCAAGGCAGTTTTCTGTACGCCGCGGGGATGCTGTCCGGGCGGCTCACGTCTTACCGGGTGGATGGTTCGACCGGAGAGCTTGAGCCCTTCGAGACCACCCACCTTGGGGCGACGCCGATGTGGGTGATGCCCGTGCAGTTCGACGTCTAGTGACCTGAAGCCATCAGCAGGGGCCACGCCGATGCGAGGCGTCTTTCCCGCTCCGGCCGGCCGCACCGACCCGGCAGGCAGATTGGCTTCGGTCGATTGGCTTCGGTCGATTGGCTTCGGTCGATTGGGTGCGTTGGCACCCATCTGCGGCAGCTTCGGGCGGCGACGGGGCTTGTCCACTTCTGGCGGGACTGCTATAACCACGACAACGCCATTAGGGAGGCGCCTCATGGGAGTCGAGGAGAATCGGGTACTGGGTCAACGGGTGGTGTCGGAGATCTGGAGCAAGGGCAACCTCGCGGTCGCCGATGAGATCTTGGCGGCGAACTTTGTGCAGCACCGGCCGCCTCCGGATATCCCTCCAACGCGAGATGGGTATAAGCAGTGGGCCACGGCGTTTCGCACGGCTTTCCCAGACCTGGCCTCCCTGGGGAACGACATCATCGCGGAAGGCGATAAGGTGGTTGTCCGCTGGACCGTCAGCGGGACCCACAACGGTGACTTCATGGGGACTCCGGCCTCGGGGAACCGTGTGACCGCGACGGGGATCTCCGTGTTCCGAGTCGTGGGCGGCAAGATCGGGGAGGACTGGACGGAGTTCGACGCGATGGGAATGATGCGGCAGATCGGGGCGATGCCCTCTCAGTCGCCGGGAAGCTGAGGTCCTCCATGCCTTTGGATCCAACCCTGCAGGAACTCGCGGACAAGACCGCAATCAGGGACCTGATGGCCCGCTATGCCCGGGGAGTGGACCGCCGCAGATTCGATCTCGTGGCTTCTTGTTTCACCGCCGACGCGGTTGCCAACTACGGCACGGTTGATGACGTTGGCGTCGAGCAGATCGTGAAGAGGACACGAGGCGTCGAGCGCTTCCATCACACCACCCATTTCATGGGCAACCAGAGCATCGATCTCCACGGCGACACGGCTGACGTGGAGACCTATGCGATCGACTACCTCCGGTTTACGAAGGACGGCCGGGACTACGACATGTGGGGAGGCCTCCGGTACGAGGACAGCTTCGTGAGGGAGGCCGACGGCTGGAAGATCCGGCGCCGCGTGATGCACACCGACTGGCGCCGATACGACCCTGTGACGAAGGACCCTTTCGCGCAGTGACCGCCCCTGCTCCCGGAAGGGAGAGGAGGAGCCCGCTCAGCGGCACCCCTGAGAGCGCATCCGTTCCGTTGGTATCCAAGAGCGTCGGCGCCTGGAAGGGCCCCGACGTGCTCCGGCGCGGCGGAGCGTCAGTCTGTGATGGGCTCGTTGAACTCGTCTCGAAGCACCCGCTTCAAGATCTTCCCCATGGGGTTGCGAGGCAGCTCGTCGGCGAAGACTACCGACTCGGGTTTCTTGAAGCTGGCCAGCCGCTGCCGGCAGTGCTCGATGATCTCGTCAGGTTCGACGGTGACCCCTGCCTTTGAGACTATGACCGCTCGGACCCTCTCGCCCCACTCGGTGTCGGGAACGCCTATGATGGCGGCGTCCTCCACGCCAGAATGCTCGAGGATGGCGTTCTCCACCTCCTCAGGCGAGATCATCTCCCCGCCGCGCTTGATAATGTCCTTGGCCCGCCCCGCCAGGAAAATGTACCCCGCTTCGTCCTGGTAGCCCAGGTCCCCCGTGTGCAGGAAGCCGTTGGGATCGATGATCGCCGAGGTGGCCTCTTGCTGTTTCCAATAGCCCTTCATGACCCGGGCGCCCTTGGCTGCGATCTCTCCAACCTCGCCCCGGGGGGCTTCGTTCCCCTCATCGTCCAGCACGATCACCTCGACGTCCGGCAGCGGCTTGCCGATAGAGCCCAGACGCTTCAGTTTCGTCTCCATCTCTTCGGGCGTCCCCTCGATGACATGGTCTTCGGGGCCGAGCATGGTAATAGTGGCCGCCGACTCCGTCTGTCCGAAAGCATTGATGAAACGGGTCCCCGGGAGCTCCTGGATGGCCCGCTTGATCACCTCGAGGGGCATCGGGGCGGCACCGTAGGTAATCACCTTGAGGCTGCTGAGATCAAACGACGAGAAGCTGGGGTTGTCCATGAGCTGCTTGAGCATCGTGGGGACCATCATGGCCCGGTCGACTCGCTCATTCTGCACGAGGGTCATCCAACTCTCCGCATCGAACTGCCGCTGGATAACTACAGTCCGCCCCCCGTAGACAGCGGCCATGACCGCCTGAATCCCTGCGATGTGATACAGGGGGACAGTGAGGATGTTCTTTTCCTCAACGTCGGGCTCAGCGGGAGTCACATTATTGAGGACATACTCGGAGAAGTTCTGATGGGCCAGCATCACGGCCTTGGGGACGCCCGTCGTGCCGGCGGTAAACATCAGGATCGTCAGGTCGTTGTCATCGATCTCGGTAAACGGCTCGTCGGGCGAGGCCGTGTCAATGAGGGTCTGGTAGTGCAGTATCCCTTCCGCCGGATCGGTCAGTGAGACGACGTGTTTGAGGCCTGTGACAGCTGTCTTGATCTCTTCCATCATTGGAAGATACCGGCTGCCAACAAGCACCACACTGCTTTCGGAGTCGTTCAACATATAGCTGAGCTCATCGGCTCGGGCCCGGAAGTTCAGCGGTACGTAGACGGCGCCGACTTTTGCGCAGGCGAAGTACGCCTCGAGGCACTGGTTGGTATTGACATCGATCAGCGCGACCCTGTCGCCCTTTTGCACTCCGAGATCGGTGAAGGAGTTGGCCAATCGGTTAGAACGGTCGGCCAGGTCCATATAGGTGGACCGCTGTCCTTCGAAAACGATGGCGTCGCGATCAGGACAGATGGCGCTGGTCACCATGAGGAATTCGCTGGTGTTCATCGAGGCCTCCTGAAATCTTCTTTCGCTTGAGGGGGCGAGGTCCGGGCCCCTGAGCGGCGGGCATCATCCCCGGGTACGCGATGGTTACTCAGCCGGACCCTGGCGTTTTCTCGGAGATTGGGGACGACCGGGGGACCGAGAGCGCCTGTCGGAGCGCCGGCCCACGGTAGTTTATACTGGGGGGCCGCTTGATTCCACCTTACGGGCTGCAGCAAATCAAGGCGGGCTATGGGACGCGGCTCATCCACCGCAGAGCGGCGCGCCGCTCCAGCTCCAGCCCTTGTCCCAGGGTCACGTCAAGCCCTCGGTTGACGGTCTCCTTTAACAGCCGTAGCGCCCCCTGGTCCAGGGAGCATAGCGAGTCGGCGAGACCTCCGGCTTCATCAAGCAGCCCGTCACGAGGGACAACCCGCGTCACGATGCCCGCGCGCCTGGCCGCATCTGCATCCATCCGGGCTCCGGTCAGGAGGTGATGGAGGGCCCGGGACACCCCCACATGACGGGGCAACGTCTGTGTCCCAGCAGCCGCCGGGACCATCCCAAGGCCGGCCTCCGGCAGGCCGAAGACTGCTTCGGGGGAGCAGAGCCTGAAATCGCAGCACAGAGCGATCTCGAGGCCGGAGCCGAAGCAGAAGCCGTGGATGGCTGCGATCAACGGCTTTGTGATGCCCAGGAACCGGTCCCAGATGTCGCGCTCGAACCGTACTCGCCTTGCGATAGCCTGCGACGGGGCTGAGCCGAACTCGGTCAGGTCGGCCCCTGCGCAGAACGCGCGATCGCCGGCGCCGCGGAAGACCGCGGCCAGCACCTCAGGGTCGGCATCGACGAAATCCAGCGCCTCGTGAAGCTGGTCACGCATCTGGACGTTGTAAGCGTTGAGCACTCGGGGCCTGTTGAGCGTGACCCAAACGACGCCCTGACGCTTCTCGAGAAGGATGGTGGCAGAATCATCCAAGAAGCGGCCTACTCGCCAGTGAAGCGCGGCTGGCGCTTCTCCAGGAACGCCCCGATGCCCTCGGCCCGGTCTTTCGTGGAATGCAACAGGACCGCGAGATCAGCCTCTAGGCGCACTGCCTGGTCCAGGGGCATGTCCATCCCCTTCAGCACCGCCTCCTTGGCATAGGAAGCAGCGATGGGAGCGAATTCGGCGATCTCCCGCGCCCTCTCGAGGGCACGCTGCTCCGCCGATGGGACTGCGGTCACCTCTGAGACAAGGCCCGCGTCCAGGGCTTCTCCGGCGTCAACGCCGCGGCCGGTCAGCAGCATCTCAATCGCGAGGCCTCGAGGCGCCAACCGCGGAAGCCGCTGGGACCCACCGTCCCAGGGGAGCATCCCCGATCTCGCCTGGTCCATGGCAAGCGTCGCCCCTTCGGCCGCGATGCGGATATCACACGCCAGCGCGATTTCGAGACCCTGGCCTGTGGCATCACCGTTGATGGCGCAGATAACCGGTTTGGGAATGCCTGCGATGGCGTCGGAGACCCGCCGCCTGCCAAGGGCTTCGGCCGGACCCGGCTCGTCGAACGGGGCAGCCCCCGAGGAGAAGACCGGCCCGGACCCGGTTATGACAACCACCCTGACGTTGTCATCCTCGCCCGCGCGGCGGCAAGCGGCCCGGAGATCGAAGGCTACGGAGTCATCGATCAGGTTCTCGGTGGCGGGTTGGTCCAGGGTGACGACCGCGACGCGGCCATCCGTCCGGTAGATGACGCCGCGGTAAGCCACGTCTAGCTCCCGATGGGGTAGAAGGGAACGAAGACCGTTTCCACGGGGTCCCACCGGAGCTGCTTGGCCTTCATATCCTTGGGGACGTCGAAAACCGTCCAGGCGGAGATCGCGTTGTCTCTGGGGATCTCGAAATCCCCCCAGATGAACTGGCGCAGGTCCTCATTCGTTGGGGGACTCGGCTGCAGGCGGCGAGTACTGCCGAAAGGGTTGACTGCGCTGAATTCGTTGCCCTCGTGGTCGAGCAGCAAGTATGAGTCGTCGGTGACTCGCATCTTCAGCACGTTCGCTTTCCTGTTGTGGACTTGCAGGAACACGAGCGCAAGCTTGCGGTCGTCGTCAGCCTTCGAAACTGAATACAGGGACCCATCGGTATCCTGGTAGTAGACCGCGTCCTTGTACTCGAGGTCCAGTGCGACAAGGGTCAGGTTATTCCCCTGGCGAACGGCGGGGAACGTGGGCTCACCCGGGTCGAACCCCGGCTCGCCGGGCTCAATATCGCCTCCCCCTCCACCGCATGCCGACAGGACCAAGATGGCGCTCAGCACAACCAGGGTCAGCCGGAGAATCGAGGGGAACGCGATGGACTTCATCAGTGGTAATTCTAGCGTAGTGCATTCTCCTTGGCATCTCTCGGCACGGGACAGGGCAAAAGCCCCTTCGCTCAAAGAACGAACCGCGGGCGTCGACCGGTTGTACGAAGCAGGAACACGCTCGCGAGTCGGATGCGGGCAAGCGGTACCGGCGCTCTGGTGCCGACACCGGGGAGCGTCGTGCTTGGGCATGTTCACACTAGCTGTGAGGCAAAGGCTTGCCAAAGGCGTGGCGGGGCTAAGGTGCCTGGCGGGCAGCGTCTTAGATTCCTCGGCTGCGCCTCGGAATCACTATGGCCTTGTGAAGGCCACGTAAGGGGATGAAAACAGGGCGGCGTCCCAGGACCGGGCCGGAGGCGGGTTTCAAACCCGCCTCTACGAAACAACGGTGCGGCGGTGCCCATTTTCATAGCAATGACGTGGGGGAGCGCTTTTCGTGCAACGCGAGCATAGTGGAAACAGGCCCTAGTCCCGAAGTTTCAGGCCGTGGCAACGGCCTTGGAAGCCGGGCGCCTCGCGAGGGCGATGAGGCCGATTGAAGCGGCAGTGAGGCCGGCGAAGGTGTACATCGTCGGCGCATACCCGTTTGTGGCGTCGTAAACAAACCCGGCCAGCACCGGGCCGGCGAAGGTCCCCACCATGGTTATGATCGCCCCATAGCCCGCTATCGTCGCAAAGGACGCTCGCCCGAAGGTGTCCGCGCTGATAGGGTTCATGACAGTCCCCGACCCACCTGAGCCCGTCGCAAACAGCACGGCGAAGAGGACGATCTGCCAGGCGGCATCAGCGGACGCAAGGGTTATGGAGGCCAGCCCCATAATGCCGGTGGCCGCCATGAAGACCAGACGCTTGTTGAACCTGTCGCCAAGAGTCCCGGCGAAGAAACGGGAAGGCAGGCTCATGATCCCGAAGAGGCTGAAGTATCCCGTAGCCGCCGTCTGGGATACTCCCGTCTCTACCACCGCTGGAACGAAGTGAATGATGGTCCCTATGGAGACCATCATTCGGAGAGTAAAGGAAGCATATTGCAGCCAGAACGCCCGTGTGGCCAACGCCTCCCGAGCCGTAAGCTCCACTTCCGGGATATGCTCACCCGCGGTCGACTTCTCATGCGCACTACCGCCGTCTGGAAGCAGTCCGTACTGCTCTGGGCGGCTCTTGACGATCGCAGCCATCGGGAAACCCAAGGCCCAGGCAGCGATGCCGATGGCCAGCGCCGCGCCCTTCCATCCCAGCGCCTCGATGAGGAGCCCCGTGGCTATGACCAGCACAGCCCCTATCCCCAGGCCCGTGTTGTGTATGCCGAACACGGTTCCCCGCTTGCGAATGAACCACTTGGGGAGGGCCATGGTAGGCGGAACCATGGCCCCCATACCGACGCCGACCGAGATGAAGGCGAGGAAGTAGACGAAGACCTGGGTCATCGAGGTGGCGGTGCTGAGCAGCACGAACCCGAGACCCATGAGGGCGACGCCCAAGAACATGAACCGGCGGGGCCCGTACCGGTCTATCAAAGGGCCGAGAAGCGGAGCGACAAGCCCCCCGTTGATCACGTTGCCCAGGCCGGCGATCAGGGCCACCTTGCCAAAGCCGCTGTCGAATTCCTCCTCCAGGGACAGGAAGAAAGCGCTGAACCCGAAAAAGTAGACCGCTCCGCTGAATGCGCCCAACGTCGTCGCGCTGACGACTATCCACCACCCGTAGTAGACGCCTCTGATGCGATCGATCACCCTTGCCATCCGGCGTCACACCTCCGCCCCGAGGGTAGCCGAGCTCCGGAGCACGGACAACATTCAGGCACAGCTCCACTGGAATCCGGCGGCCCATGCTATGATGGCGCTCCCGGCGGCGCCCGCCGGAAACACGAGGAGCGTCTTGCCATGCAGCGGAGCACAGTCGTCGATGGCGATGGTCACATCCTGGAGCCCCGGGACCTATGGCAGAAGGGACTCGGCCACGAGTATCGGGACCAGGCGATCGGGGTGCGATGGAACCCGGAGACCGAGCACGAGGAAACACTTATCGGCGACCGGGTTGTGCTGCCCAGAGGGCAGGTCTCGGCCGGCTTCGCCCGCCGTCCTTATGTCAACCAGGGGCAGGGCGTCGGCTGGGAGGAGCTGCCGGCAGGCGGCCGTGAACCTCTTCCGCGGGTCGCAGAGCTGGACCGGGAGGGGATCGACGCCGCGGTGCTCTACCCCACCCAGGGCCTGGTCATTCCCAGCGTCCGCGATCCGCAAGCGGCAGCGGCGGTCTGCCGCGTCTACAACGATTGGCTGGCTGACTTCTGCAACGCCTCTCCTTCACGCTTGATCG
This sequence comes from Dehalococcoidia bacterium, assembly GCA_965220155.1. Taxonomy (GTDB): domain Bacteria; phylum Chloroflexota; class Dehalococcoidia; order SHYB01; family SHYB01. The sequence continues at coordinate 57,440 of OZ244810.1, forward strand.
GGGCCGCAGCCGCTCCGCTGCAAGACCCCGAGGCTGCCGTCATCGAGACCCGGCGCGCCGTCGAGGAGCTCAACATGCGCGCCATTTTCGTGCGCGTGACGGAGTACGGGGACCGGTTCTTCTGCGACCCGGAGCTGGACCCATTCTGGGCAGAGTGCCAGGACCTGGGCGTGGCCATCGGGCTTCATCCGGGGGCCTTCGGGGGAAGCTGGTGCGCCGCACTCTTGTATAGGAACCACGCTGTCCCCGCCCTCGGCCAGCACCTTTCCTTTGCTTTCGACGCCATGTACGGACTGACCGCAATGGTGGGCTTCGGCATCCTGGAGCGCTTCCCACGCCTCAATGTGGCCGTGCTGGAATCGGGAGGCGGCTGGATTCCCCATTGGATGGACCGGGTGGACCACTTCACGGGAGTGCACCCGGACGACACCAAGCATCTTTCCTTGAAGCCGTCGGAATACTTCAATCGGCAGTGCTACATCTCGTACGACCCTGACGAGCACACGCTGCCGATCATGGTCGATCTCATCGGAGAGGACCGGATCATCTGGGCCACGGACTATCCCCACCTGGATGTAACGGCTCCGAATACCGTCGAAGAGCTGGTCGACAACATCGAAAGTCTTCCCGAAGCCACCCAGCGGAAGATCATGGGGGATAACGCGGTCAAGCTGTACCAGCTCGACCGCTAGGGCTCCGGTCTTGCCCGTACAGCGCTCGGCCCGTACGGCACTCGACATTTGGCATGGTCCGGCCCGCCTGACGACGCGAGCGCGGCCAGCGCCAGCACGGCCTCGGCCTGCATCAAGGAAGCCTGGCTGCCCCTGGCAAATCATACGGTCTTGGACCTGTCCGAAGGCGTCGCCGGCCCTTTTTGCGCCAAGCTCCTGGCTGACTACGGCGCCCATGTGCTCAAGGTAGAGCGCCCAGCCGTCGGCGACGTTACACGCAATTGGGGACCCTTCCCCAGTGACCGTCCCCACCGGGAGCGCAGCGGCTCATTTCTCCACCTCAACACCAGCAAGAGAGGATACGCCGAACTGCTCGGACTCGAGCCGGAGAACATCGAGCGGCTCAGGGAGAGGTGCGTCCTGGGTGAGGTCCCGCTGAATCGCCTCGTCTAGGGATTACTCCATGCCAGGGCAGCGCAGAGAGCCTCCGATCGTCGTCAGGAGAGACCGCGCCATCGCCTGGGTGGTGCTCAACCGCCCGGATGTTCTCAACGCCCTCTCCTTCGAAATGCAAGAGGCGCTACCCACCCTTATGGAGGGGCTCTCCAGGGACAAGGAAGTGCGGGTGTTGGTCCTGACCGGAGCGGGGGACCAGGCCTTCTGCGCCGGGGCGGACGTTTCTGAGTTCAAGGAGAAGAGGGCCACTCCGGAGCGAGCGCTGCGGCACCTTCAGCTGGTGCAGGCTGCGTTCACCGCCGTTTTCGATTGCCCCAAGGTGGTGATCGCCATGATCAACGGCTATGCGGTAGGCAATGGCTACATGCTGGCCATGTTTTGCGATCTTCGAACCGCCGCCGATACAGCCAGGATAGGTATCACCTCTTCGCGGTTGGGGAGCGGAGGCGGCAGCTCCGGCGAGAGCCGGGTCCGCGGCGCCCTGGCCCCCGTTCTGGACAGTGGGGCGAAACCAAGACGGCCTGGACCCCTCGGCCATGCTGGTGGAGCTGGCGGGTCCCGCCAACGCCAAGCATGTCTTGCTCAGCGGCCGCCTGTTTCCGGCTGCGAAAGCGCTGAGCATGGGGCTTGTAGACGAGATCGTCCCGGCCGCGCGCCTGGAGAGCTGCACGAGGGAGTTGGCCGAGGAGATCGCCGCCAATGAACCTCAGGCCGTGATGAGGTCCAAGGCATCGATCAACACCTTGCTGAAGTCTCGCATCGGCCGGTAGTGTGTCAGTTTGAGGTCTTGTCTGATAGGAGCTTTTCACGAGACCTCAAACTGGAGCACTACCCGAAATCGACCACACTCTCGCCGAGCACTACGGCCTCACGGACGAGGAACTGGGCTTCATCATCAACTATGATATCAAGTACCGCATGGGGCGGGAGGGGTGAAGGAACATGAAATGCTGGATCATTTCTTCAGTATTGGCAGTCCTCATCGCGGCGGCCGTGTTGTTCATATTCCCCTTTGTTCCTGGGATTGGACCGGTAGTGAGCTCAGTGACGAGAATTACCCTAGCGCTGGTCTTACTCCTTCTCGGGTGGGGATTGATCCAGAACACACGCCGGTCGCGGAGACGACTCTTGAGAAGGAAGGGTGCAAGGCCATAGGGATGGTGTAACGATGGATTGGGTGAAGAATAATTGGCTGGTAGGTCTATTATTTGTGTTTGTTATCGCTGCCGTCATAGGGATGGTCTCCCTTATAATTCTTGAGAGAGAAACGTTTGGAACTTCGATAGGATTAGCGATCCTGGCCGCTGCTACAGCCGTCGTTTCCTTCCTGATACTGGTGTTGAAGACGCCAGACAAAATAACAACAATACGGATCAATCTAATCTGGTTGTCCACTCTGATAGCAATCCTGACGTTAGTGTTTGGCAACAAACTTATTGAGTTGGTAATGAACCCTCCTGATGGGAAGGATACGAACACAATTGAAATAGTATTGAGCTCGCTCGTAGGCGTTGGGATAGGTGGCCTTATCGCTATCGCCGGCCAATTGGTCCAAGATTCCGGCCAAGGTTCCAGGAAGAGCAAGTCCTCAGATAATGACCAAGAGGAAGACGTATGAGAATGATCGACGACCAGGAGGCCATCAGGACATCCACTTTGGGAAGGAGTCGCTAACTATGCAAAGGCGTTGTACATAAGAACAACGGCCCAGCCGGGAGGCAAGGTGGAGATTGCCAGCCCAGAGCTGGAAGCAGGGCAGACGGTGGACGTGGTGATGCGTCACTCCTCAGCGTCAGTAAGGTGGTCCGCTATCGACATTCTGGACGAGGCGCCGGGCCATCGCCTCTTGGAGACCGCTGCGGACGTGGGGTCCTATCTCAAGGAAGAACGGGCGTCATGGGACGGTTGACGCTCCGTGGGCCTTGCCGCCCTTTGAGTCTTGGTGTATAGTAGGTGTATGTCACGCACCAACGTAAACATCGATGATCAAGCCTGCATGGAAGTGATGCGGCGGTATCGGCTCGCGACCAAGCGTGAGGCGATCAACTTCGCGTTGCAGACGCTGGCTGCCGAACCCTTGCCCGTCGACGGAGCTCGTGCGCTTCGCGGAATCGGGTGGGAGGGTGACCTGGAGGCATTGCGCACCGGCCGTTCGCCGTGATCCTGGTCGACACTTCGGCGTGGATAGAGTTCCTTCGGGACACGGGGTCCCCGGTCTGTACCCTCGTTGATGACTTGCTGGGGCAAGAGGTCGCCATCTGTGACGCAGTGCGGATGGAGGTCCTTGCCGGGGCGCGGGACGAATCGCATCTGCTAAGCCTTCGGCGGTTGCTGGCGCGGGCGGCGGCGCTGTCAACCCGGGCCACGGACTATGACGCCGCCGCGACGCTCCATCGCCGTTGCCGGCAGCAAGGGGAGACCGTGCGCAAGCTCATTGACTGTCTCATTGCCGCCGTAGCCATACGCGCCGGGGCGCCCATTCTGCATCACGACGCCGACTTTGACGTTCTTGCGCGCCACACGGAACTGGAAATATATGAAACTGAACGTGGATTAGGAAGCCGACGCCCTCTACCTGCGCCTCGACGACTCCCCCATCGTCGAGTCTGAGGAGGTATCGCCGGGAGTTGTGCTCGACTACAACGAATCGAACGAAGTCGTAGGGGTTGAGATGCTCCATCTCTCGAAGCGCTCCTCCACTCTGAACCTATCCGCACTGCAATTCGAGACGGTCTGAGGGTTGGCGGAGATCCGGCGTCCTACAAATGGGAACGTGAGCTATGTCAGGCGACAGGTTCAATGAGTACTGCGAGAACCTGCTCGTGCAATACAAGCGCAGGAATGCAACAACTGTCACGAGGCGCCTCGAACGCCTCAACTCCTGCAAGACCAGGGCAGCATTCAACGGGCTGTTCTGCATAGGGGACTAGGGAGACGGGCGCGGCATGGTGAACGTGGGACTTCTACCGAAAGTCAAGTCGAAGGGTAATCTCAGCCTGCTCGAAGAGCCGCTGACCGCCCTCTTCTGCTCCAACCGCTGCCCGGGCGACCTGATCCTCAAGACCTACGACCTCGCCAGGGCCATGCGCGACGCCGGGGTCCCCATCATAGGCGGGTTCCAGACGCCGATGGAGAAGGAGTGCCTGCGCCTGCTTCTGCGCGGCAGCCAGCCCGTGGTCGTCTGCCCCGCGCGGGGCATCGAGAACATGCGAGTCCCCCGCGACTGGCGCGGCCCTCTGGAAGAAGGCAGGCTGTTGGTCCTATCTCCCTTCCCACCCACACACCGCCGACCAACGGCGGAGCTCTCAGCCCAACGGAACGACCTCGCAGCGGCCCTCGCCCAACGAGTCTTCTTCGCCCACGCCGCGCCCGGCGGCAAGACCGAGGCCTTCGCCCGCAAGGTGGCCGCTTCCGGCAAGCCGCTGCTGACGCTGGACAGCCCCTCGAACGCGAACCTGGTAGAGATGGGGGCGGAGGCGATAGCACCGGAACAGCTGGAAGGGCCGATCATCAGCCGAGCAGGGTCTTCAGGTTGTGGCGCCGACGCGCTCAGATGAGACCCTGCTCCTCGGCCGCTTTCTCGAGCGTTTCCCACCCCTCGGTGATGCCGGGCAAGAACGCCTTGCAATGCTCGGCGTCCAGGACTGTTTTTCCGAAGGGATCGGCATAGTCCATAGAGACGAAGGCTTCCGTGATCTTCTCGGTCAGCGCCGCATCCATGCGGCTCTGAGCGGTGAAGCAGCAGTGGCTGTACGGCGGACTCGACCAGATGATGCGTATGCCGCCATGGGGCATCGTCCCCTCTTCCGCCATTCGCTCCAGGGTCGTGCTGCACACGGCGCCCGAGTCGTATTCCCCCGTCAGCACTCGTTCGACCACATCCCTCTCGTGGGGGTGCGCGCTGGGTCCGCGCTCTTCGTAGAAGGTGGATAGCGCCAGGTCCTTCTCGGGAGTGATTCCAAGCTCCCTCAAGTAGTGGTGCGCCAGCAGCCCAGCCTCGACCATGCCACGGCTTCCAAAAGCGAACCGCTTCCCCAGCAGGTCCTCGGGCGTCGCAACGTCCGAGTCGGGCCGGGTGATGAAATGCGTGACGAGGTCCACGTCATTGTCCCGCATCGCCACCACCGTGCACGGCTCCTCCAGGCGCCGCTTGATCTTGACGTAGGCAAGGGGCCCGTTCCACGCCAGGTCCACCTCCCCCTTGACGAAGGCATCCACGAGGGCGTCCCAGCTCGAATACAGCAGCCAGTCCAACTCGATGCCGCGCTTGTGGAAGTGCTGCTGGATGCCGGGGAACGCGGTCAGGTACCCCTTGGAAGCGACGCCACCGAGTCTGATCATTCTCCACCCCCGAGAAACTGCCGCTCGCATCATGGAGCGCTCGCCCCGCCTTCTGGTCCAGCCCAGGCATTCGGCATGGGGTCGGCACAACCCCAAGACACCCTTTTCTCTCGATTTTGTCGACCATGGGAAAGGACTGCGGTGGTACGCCAAGACGCCCGCCCTCAAGCGGTAGCCGCCGCTTCGAGTGGTCATCCCAAGGCGCGTTATGTCAACGCAGCGGTCCCGCCGTCTGATTCACGCGGCGGGGACAAGCGGCAGGACAAGGCATGACGGGTAGTCACGGCTGTGATGGACCTCCTGGGTAGCCACCCTGATCTCCGCGTCGGAGCCGAAGTCATGACCGGTGTTGGGGTTGCGGTCAAAGTGCGGGAAATTGCTGCTGGAAACCTCGAGCCGGATGCAATGGCCCCTCTTGAACAGGTTGCTGGTAGCCCACATGTCGATGACGAACTCTTCTACCTTCCCTGGAGTCAAGAGCGTCGCAACCTCCACGGACTCCCTGTAGCGTCCCCGCAGTATGCCCTGGCAGACATTGAGCGCATATCCGCTGGGATGCACGTCGACGAGCTTGGCCGTGAAGTCGGTGTCCGAGCCATCGGTGCTGGCGAAGAGGCGGAGGACCACCGGCCCCGTCACCTCGACGTCCTGCGCGAGAGGCTCCGTGGTGTACACCAGGACGTCCCGCCGTCCTTCGACGGGCCGCTGATCGTAGCTGCCCGCGTACTGCGGGCCCCATACCTGCGCCGCGGTGGTCGTCCCCCCCAAGGTGAGCTGGGGGCCGTACCCGTTGCCGCCCCTTGTTGGGACGGGGTCCAACGGGTCGTAGTCATATCGGTCCGACGGCTCGTCGCCAGGCCGTTCCGCCGCCAGGGAACCGTCGCCTCGAAAGCTGTTAGCGGAGCCGCGGCTGTGGAGATAGAAAGAGGTGTACTGCGTCCGTGCGAGAGGCCACTCCGATTCCTCCCGCCATTCGTCGGCCCCCATGACAAAAAGCCGGACAGGAGGCTCGTCATCCACGCTATTCCGTGTCCCCTTGAGCCACCGGTCGAACCAGCGCAGCTCGAGGGCCCTGGGCTCGAGTAGGCTGGCGAACCCAAAGTCCACACCCCCGGAATTGGTCCGCAGGTTCCCACCGTGGTACCAGGGGCCGATGACCAATTTTTGATTGTGCCGCGCTGACTCCGAGCCCCCTTGCCGGCTCATCCCTGAGAAGCCCTTCAGCGTGCCGCCAAGGAAATAGTCATACCAGCCATTGATCTGGAGAATGGGGACCCTGACGCTGGCCAGCCGTTCGTTCAAGGAAAGCGCTTTCCACCAGGAGTCGTAGGAGGGATGCTCGAACATCAGGTCGAGGTGAGTCCCGGTCTGCCCGGCTTCGGCTGGGATATTCCGGAGCGGAAGCACCCTGGCGAGCTCGTCGTAGTTGTACAACCCGGTGTTCTGCGCGGACCTCCCGGTCATCCGGAGGTTCCAATGAAGGAAGAACGCCAGGTTGAAAGCCCCTCCCATGAACGACCAGTCGTCGTAGATGCTGGTCCCCACGATCCGCGGGGCCGTACATTTGAGGTACTCACTGCTTTCTCCGGCGGCCAGCCACTGGACGCAGCCCATGTAAGAGGGCCCGTGGGTGCCGACGTTCCCATCGCACCAGGGCTGCCCGCCGATCCATTCGATGGTGTCGTGGCCGTCATGGGCCTCGTGGACCCAGGGGGTGAAGCTGCCGTCCGAGTCGTACCGGCCCCTGCAGTCCTGGGCGGCGAATGCATAGCCTCGTTGGACGAAAAAGGCGGCGTCCTCGGCGGTCCCCATCGAGGTGTTGTCATAGGGAGTGCGCCTGAGGATAACCGGGAAGGGCCCTCTGGCGCCGCGGGGGCGATAAATGTCCGTCGACAGGGACACCCCATCCCTCATCGGGACCTTGGCGTTGACCTCAACTTCCATGCCCGCATGTTGAAAAACGCTCATGGACCCTCCTCTCGCTCACCCGGATTGTTCAGACCGTCGCCGGCAGCCCAGCGGGTCCGGAATCGAGTGCCGCCGCGTCGAATCAGGCGAGCTGCAGCCCGTTAGCAGTCAAATCCTAAGTTCGTCCTCTTCGAAGACCTCGAGCATCAGCTCGATGCGAAGCCGGGCTTCGCGGGAAAGCAGGTCTGCTCGCTCCACAGTCCGCGTTCTCACTCACCAGCGGGGACTCTTTGCGGCCGGGACGGCGCCGGAAGCGCGGGGACGGCCCTATCGCGCCGCCGTTTTCGCGTGGCTCTTGACGAACTCTCCAATGCGGTCGATGGCCTGCTGCGCTTCCGGCAGGAGCTTGGCGTATTGGTGCCAGACATGAAACATCTCGGGGTAGACTTCCAGGGTCACGTCCACTCCCGCTTCCCCGGCCTTGTCCGCAACCCGCCTGGTATCGTCCAGCAGCCCTTCATAGTCCCCCACTTGCATCAGAAGGGGCGGCAGGCCGGCGAGGTCCCCGTACAAAGGCGAAGCCAGGGGGGTCTTGGGGTCCGCGCCCGCCAGGTAGGCCTGGGCCATGTCGATGATGCCGGCTTGGCCGACGGTCTTGCCCAGGGCATCGACATCGGCCCTAGTCGTGGCGGACTCGCCGGTATGGGCCAAGTCGGTCCACGCCGAAAGGGTTGCAGCGACATCGGGCATCGGGTCGCCATGTTCCCGAAGCTTCATGAGGAGGGCCAGAGTCAGCCCGCCTCCGGCCGAGTCGCCGGCCACGGCGAGGTCCGTCGCGGAACCCGGGCCTGTGGGACCGTTCTCCCGCATCCAACGAAACGCCGCCAGGGCGTCTTCGACTGCAGCGGGGAATGGATGTTCAGGGGCCAATCTGTAATCGGCCAGGAGCACGGAGAAGCCGGAGGACAGGGATATTCTGGAGGCCAGGTCCCTGTGGGAGTCCAAGCCTCCGGTGCAATACCCGCCGCCGTGGAAGTAGGTCAAGCGCCGGTCTGGCGATGCCGGTCCCGCGATTATCCATTCGGCTGGGACACCCGCGGCGCTCACAGTTGTAACGGCGACCCCGTTCATGAGCGGGAACCTGGCGAGCCCCAACCGGCGGCGCATCTCGCTCAGCTTGGCTTGCTCTTCTTCGGGGAGCCTGGTCGACCACAGCTCCCGGATCATGTCCAGCGCTTGATCCAGCCCTTGTGACGCCATCTCCTACCTCCGCGCGGTCCCCTCTGGACAAGGCCCTGCCTGGCTGATGAGCGCCGCGAACGTAGCATACGCGGGTAGGACCGTCAACGCGCGCAAGGAGGAACCCCGACCGTTGTATCAGCGCCGCCGTTCTTTACGGGACCGTCAACGCGCGCAAGGAGGAACCCTGACCGTTGTATCAGCGCCGCCGTTCTTTACGGGACCGTCAACGCGCGCAAGGAGGGACCCTGACCGTTGTATCAGCGCCGCCGTTCTTTACGGGACCGTCAACGCGCGCAAGGGGGGACCTCGATGAGCTGCCGCTCCTCTGCCGGCCTTCCGCCCTGGCCATGAGTTTGGTCCGCAAGTCTATGAGGCGCCCCGATCCCTAGGGGGTCGGGAGGTTGAGGTATCAAACTTCTGGGTGTACCGTTGGCCCGAAGCGCCAGACGATTCAGCATGTTGCGAATCGGGGACCCGCAAGAGTCCGGCGCGCACCAGAGACGTTCAGCTGCCCAGGAGGCGCCCCATGCCGTTGCCGCCAGACCGGGCCGATTACCTTCCCATGGTGGACCGGCCCATCATTCGGTGGCCCAACAACGCGCGCGTGGCCCTCTGGGTGGCCCCTAACGTGGAGCACTACGAGTACCTGCCCCCTCCGAGCGTTCGCACGTTCTGGCCCCGGACTCCGGCCCCGGATGTCCAGCAGTACTCCCTGCGAGACTACGGTAACCGGGTCGGGTTCTGGCGGATGTTGACTGTTTTGGAGAAGTACCGGGTCAAGTGCTCTACGACGCTCAATATCGGAGTGCTGGCCCATTTCCCGGAGATCATGGAGGCCATGCTTCAGCAGGACTGGGTCTTCGTGAACCATGGCTTTTACAACACGCGCGCCATCACCGATTTCACCGAGGAGCAGGAGAAGGAGTTCTATTTCGAGATCCGAGAGAGCTTTCGACGGCTCACGAAAGGGCGAGAGATCAGGGGACAGTCCGGCCCCGCTGCGTCCAACACCGAGCGTACTCCCGACCTTCTGGCAGAGGCCGGCTTCCTGTACCAGACGGACTGGAAGTTCGACGACCACCCGGTGCCCATCAAAGTGAGATCGGGAAAGTTTGTCTGCATCCCGTACACCGGTGAGTTGAACGACGTCATCCTGATGGGCAGCCACTTCGAGGCCGACTACTTCGCGAAGATCTGCAAGCGCCAGTTCGACCAACTGTACAAAGAGGGGGAGGAGAACGGGCGGCTGATGTGTTTCGCCATCCACCCCTTTGCCATCGGACGTCCCCATCGGACGCGATACTTGGAGGAGATCCTCGATTACATCCTCTCGCACGATGGGGTCTGGCAAGCGACGACCGACGAGATCACGGAATACTACCTTGCCAACTACTACGACCAAGCGGTGGCCCACGCCGCCAGGGTCAAGGCGTAGGGAGTCGAATTCCTTCGAGAGGCGGCCTCTATGACTGTGGACCGGAGCTACATCGCCCCCCAGATGGCCCGAGGGCAGGACCACGCTCACTACGACTACGTTCCCATGAACGAAACACGGTCCCGGCTGCGGTGGCCGAACGAGGCCCGTGTGGCCTTGTGCGTAATGGTCACGCTGGAGCACCTCGAGTGGCGGAAGCCCGAGGACGGCTTTCAGTCCGCGACACTTTCAGGCGGCTACGGCAACCGCCCTCACCCGGACATCACCCGTTGGTCCCACCGGGAGTACGGCCACCGGGTCGGCATATTTCGCATCTTCGACGTCCTGGCCAAGCATCGCATCAGACCGACAGTAGCCATGGATGTCCTCACGGCGGAGCACTATCCGTTCCTCGTGCGGTACTGCCTGGAGCGGGGTAGCGAGATAATCGGGCACGGCATCTCGGTCAGCCGCATGATCACCAGCAACATGCGGGAGCAGGAAGAACGGGAGTACGTCACAAGCTGCCTCGAAGCTATGACCCGCGCGACCGGCAAGGCCCCCGCGGGCTGGTTCAGCCCCGAATACGGCGAGTCCTCCAGGACCCCTGCCATTCTGGCGGAGGCTGGCATCCAGTATGTTTGCGACTGGGTGAACGACGAACAGCCCTACCCGTTGGCCGTGCCTCGAGGTGAGCTCCACGCACTGCCCATCTCATACACGGTCGACGACGTCGACGCCTTATGGGACCGCCGCATCGGGATCGATAGCTACCTGGCTTCGCTGACACAGACTTTCGACACCCTGTACCGCGAAGGGGCCGCAAACGGCCGGGTGATGGTGTTGAACCTGCACCCGTGGCTTATCGGTCAGGCTTTCAGGATCGGGGTGCTGGACGAGGCCCTGGCCCACATGCTGGCTCCCCGCGGCGTCTGGACCGCCACAGGTTCGGAGATCATAGATTGGTATAAGCGCAACCCCCCTTCCGGCTAGTGCCCGGTGCTCTGCATCCAGTAGTATCAGATCGGGACGGAGAACGGTTGGAGACGCCCAGACGATGAAATTCGCGATGTTCCACCATGTGCCGTGGCCGTGGGGCGCCCCCCACGATGTTGTGCTGGGGGAAACCGCGGAGCAGGTGCAACACGCCGAGGATCTGGGCTTCCATAGCGCGTGGCTGGCGGAGCACCATTTCTCGCCCTACGGTCTGGCATCGTCATCTTTGCTGCTGGCGACCCACATCGCAGCAAGGACCTCTCGGATCAGAATAGGGACAGCTATCACGATCGCTCCGATCCGCAACCCGGTACTCACAGCGGAGGACGCTGCGACCCTCGATATCCTCAGCAACGGCAGACTCGATTTCGGAGTCGGCGCGGGTGGGCAGGTCGAGCTCGGCAGGTTCGGGATAGACCAGCAAGAGAGCCGCGACCGGCTTTTCGAGGCGTCAGAGATCATGATCGGGCTCTGGACCAACCCCGTTTACTCTCACGAAGGCAGGTTCCATACGGTCAAGGACCTCTCTATCGGCCCCAGGCCCGTGCAGAAGCCCCATCCGCCCATGTATGCCGCGGTGCGGAACCCGCAAAGTGTCCAAAGGGCCGTGGATATGGGGATGGGGTACATCGTCGGCGTCCTGCCGGATACCGAAGTTGCCCTCGAGCAGCTGGGGGGCTACTTGAATCTGGCCAGGGGACGGGGAAAGCCTGCACAGGCGGCCGAGGTCCCCTTTTTCCGCTACATCTACGTCGGCGAGTCGGACGACCAGGTCCGCGCGGACACAGAGGAGAACCTGCTGTGGGTGTGGGAATGCCTCGAGTGGCAGCGGACACAAGAATGGGGTAGGCCCAGCGATCTCGACGATTGGCTGAGGGCCCGGCAGTCCCGCTCGGTGAACTACGATGACCTCTACGAGAAGAAGGCGTTCTTCGGGACTCCGGAGAAGGTACGGCGCCAAATCGAAGAGCTGCGCAGCGGGCATGGCATCGAGTATTTTGGCGGGAACTTCTGCTTCGGAGGCCTGGACCACGCCAAGGCGATGCGCTCCATGGAGCTATTCGGTAAAGAGGTGATGCCACGTTTGAAGAGCTAGCAACGTGCTGATGAGGATCTTGTCATGATCAAACGAGTCGACCACGCACATATCGTCGTCCAGGACATGGACAAGAGCATTGACTTCTATACTCGCGTGCTGGGATTTAGGCTCGTGCGGCGGGTGCAATTCGGCCCGGACGACGGGCGGAGGGAGCTGGCCTACGTGGCGCTTGGGGAATTCATGCTTGAATTCGTTCAGCCGGCGCACGACGGGGAGTTCCGAGGAACGGAAGCGCGGCCCCTCGGGCTGGCTGTCGACGACCTGGACAGCACGATGGAACGCTTCAGGGACATGGGCGTGGACATCGCCGCCGAGCCCGCCCCCTCTTTCTCGTTTACGGGGCGCCAGGCGGTGATCCGTGACCCCAGCGGGCTCGCCATCGAGGTGCGGCAGTACGGCCCGGCAGACAGCCCGTTGAGCCAGGACTGGCAACCGACCCGCGCCGACGTCGTCCGGATGGCCTGACGCCGCGGGGCCGGAGCCGAAAGGAGGATAGGCATGAAAATCGGTGTTTCGGTGCCCATTACCGAGATCGGACACGACCTCGGAGCGGTCCGAGAGTTCGTTCAAGCGGCTGAGGACCTGGGGTATGCACACGTCCGCATCCTCGAGCATGTGATCGGGGCGGTGCCCGATCTGCATCCGGAGCACCCCTTCTTCCCCTATACGGACAAGACAATCATGCACGAGCCCTTCACCCTGATGGGCTACCTGGCAGCGCTGACGGAGCGAGTGGAGCTGGTAACGGGAATCCTCATTCTGCCCCAGAGACAGACCGCCCTGGTGGCCAAGCAGGCTGCCGCGGTCGACGTGTTGAGCGGTGGGAGGCTCCGCCTCGGTATCGGTGTGGGATGGAATCCTGTCGAGTACGAAGCGCTGGGTCAAGACTTTCACAACAGGGGACGAAGGGTCGAGGAGCAGATGGAACTGTTGCGGCTCTTCTGGACGCAGGAAGTGGTGACTTTCGAGGGGAAATGGCACAAGGTCACCGCCGCTGGAATCAACCCATTGCCGGTCCAGCGACCGATTCCCATATGGATCGGAGTTGGGACCTCCCGCACCCCGGTCCCTCCCGAGGCAGCCTTGCGAAGGATCGGCCGGATGGCCGATGGTTGGATGCCGATCTTTGGACTGGACGAAGCGGGACGGGAGCTGATCGGCCGCGTGCACGGCTACGCGCGAGAGGCCGGCAGGGACCCCGCGGACATCGGCCTCGAGGGGCGCATCAGCCCCTCGCCAGGCACCGGCCCCGACGACTGGGTCGCCGAGGCCGGAGCATGGGAAGCCGCCGGGGCAACGCATCTGTCCGTTGGGTCGAGTAACCGGTCGCCGGCCGAGCACATCGATACCATCAGGAAGGTCAAGGAAGCGGTGAGCTAGAGACCTCCGCTGCGTCCCCGCAGATTAGCCCGGCCCGGTTACGGCCCCAATGGCCGTCCCAAGGACCGTGGGCTTCCAGGCGATCACTGGGAGCCAGCGCCGCCAGCCACCGACCGCCTCCGATGAAGTTGGGTCTTGACCTTCACTGGCACGGGCGCCGCGGCAACCGCGTGACGCCTGCAGCACCCCCAAACACTGCTAGATGGACACCGGGAAGGTCGCGCATTCCCCGGTCGCAGAGAACCATAGCCCTACTTCCTTGACCGGCACCCCGGCTGCCGAAAGCGCCCTCGCATATGCCCTGATCTGAGGGTCGTAGCGCCGCTGGAGCTCCTCCAGACGCCCGTCCAGCTGGTCGGTCTTGTAGTCGACGATCACCCACCCACCCGGCTCCTCGAACGCGAGGTCGACGAAACCTTCGATGTAGGTCTCCCCATCGAACGAGGCCACTGGCATTTCACGAATAATTCTCCTCGCCGTGTTGACCCGCCCCATGAATCTGCTGGTCAAGATCTTGTCCACGTGCGACGAGACCTCCGCAGCAAGGCCTAGGGCTCCCCTTTCGCGGCATAGCCGCTGGGTCCACGCGGCGACGCTGGCCGGGTCGTTGAAATCGCTCCGAAAGAGGACCTCGTGGACCAGGGAACCGCGCTGCCTCGCCGCAGCCGACGCCACGAAGAGCAGGCCTTCCGCGCCCGAGGTTGCTCCCAGAGCGCGCTGGGTCTCCGCCTGAAGGTTCGAGTCGCGTTCATCCTCGCTTCGGTCCTTGGGCTCGGTCTCCCGAGGCTCTTTGGTCTCATCGGCCGCGAGCTGGGAAGGCACAACGAAACTGGGTCCTTGGGCGATCAATCCATGGATGCGTTCCGACCGTTCCATCCAACGCGCTGCCAGGTCCGGCAAGACCTCGGTCGCAGGCGGGTGTTTGGCGGCCTCGCCCCGCAGGTCGCTTTCGAATATGACCTGGGCACCCGCGAAGGTCGGCCTTTCCTGCTGGCCCGCGACATCGTTCCAAGACGGGACGGCACCAAGATAGGCATGTTTACCGGGGTACTTCTCTGGGAGGAACCGGGGGACCACCAGGTAGTCCCGGGCCCTTGTGGCGGCCACATAGAGCAAGCGCCGGGCCTCTGCCTCCTGGTAAATCGATTCCTTCACCCATGCCCTCTCAAACCCGGGAGTGCAGAAGCGCCGGTCTGCAGGCCCAACCTCGAACTCGAGCCGGCCGGCATCCCGGTCAACGACCACGTTGTGCCGGCCAGGCGCCTCGGCCCCCGCCATTTTGGCAAGGATAACCACTGGGAATTCCAGTCCCTTGGCCCCATGCACCGTCATGATGCGGACCACATTGTCATCGGTCTCGTTGATCTGCGACTCGCCTACCCGTGACCCCGCTTGCTGCCGGTCCGAGAGCCAGCGGATGAATGGTCGCAGCGAGTCTACGCCGTTCGAGGCGAAGTCCATCGCTCGCTGCACCATGAGCTTCAGATTGGCTGCCCGCTGCCTCTCCGGCCCCGACAGCAGCCGTGTTTCGACCAGGAAGCTGTCCCGCACTACCAGGTCGATGAACGACGGCAGGCCAAGCCGCGCTTTCTGGTCGTACAAGGACCGAAGTCTCCGCAACGCCTCCGCGACCGGGCCGTCCTCAACCCCAGGGGACAGCAGGTCGAATCGGCCTCCCTTCACTCGGAATTGCAGCAGCTCGTCATCCGCGCAGGCATAGGCTTCGGACTTGAGGGCAGCCACCAGCGACACCTGATCGCTGGGATCGTCTAGGGCCCGCAGGATGGCGCCGACATCCCTCACCTCCTGCCGTTCGAAGAAATCGCGGCCCCCATCAAGCGTGTAGGGCACCGCGTAACGGCCAAGCGCTTCCGTGTAGAGGTCTATCGAGGTCCTGGTCTCGACCAAGATACAGATATCGGCGAAGGTCAGAGGTCTGCGTGGCCCGACCCCCTGGGGGTCCTCGCTCATCATCCAGTCCGTGGCCCCAGCCATCCAGACGGCCAGTCTGGCAATGGCATCAGCCTCCGCCGCCCGCACATCCGCCATCTTCTCGTCTCGGAGGTCGCCCCTAGGGTACAGGTGGACCACCCGGGGGCCATCGTCCGGACGGAAGGGCTCAATTCTCGTGTACTCGGGCTGCGAGGCCGGATAGTTCTCATTCTTGGAAATCACTATTAAAAACAGCTCGTTCACCCAATGGACGACCGACGGTACTGACCTGAAATTCTGAGAAAGACGCTCCACGCGAGCTGGAAACCCCTCCTTCACATGTCTCCGGAAGATGTTCACGGCTGTTTCGAAGGCGTCGATGTCAGCCCGCCGGAATCGGTAGATCGATTGCTTGGGGTCGCCGACCAGAAACAGCTTCCCGGGAGCAATCGCAACGTCCTGCCATCTGCCGTTTCCCTCTGGGCCATCGGCATTCCCGGCCATCAGGAAAACGATCTCGGCTTGTAGCGGGTCGGTATCCTGGAACTCATCCACGAGGATGTACCGGTAGCGCTCCCGCAGGTAGCGCCGGACGGATGCGTCTTTTCTCACGAGGTTGCGGGCCTCGATCAGGAGGTCCTCGAAATTCAGCTCTCCTTCACCAATTCGGTCGGCGGCCGACGCCTGTACGAATCCGGCGAGAGTTGGGACGAGGCGGGCGATGGCGGCCTGCCGCAAGGTGGACTTGCAGGCTTCGAGCGCTTTGGCTATGCCCTCCAGGCCAAGAAGAAAGGCCTCCGAGTCGGCGCGGTCCCGCCAATTCGCCCTTCTGGGGCGCCGCGATTTCCACACCAGGTTGCCAAGGCCATGTTCGATCTGCCTTTGAGTGTGATCTTCCAGTTGTTTCAACTCGCCTCTGACTGTGTGAAAGGCCGCAAGCGCCTGATCGCTGGTGTTGGCGCACTGGGCAGTCAAAGGCAGCAACGCGTCACACTTTTTCAGAAGCTCAGCAAGTGCTCGAGGAGCATCCGGCACTGGGGGGTTCCCGGAGCCGACGCCGACTTCCCGGAAGCCTCCGATGTCCCGGGCCACGCCTCGAATGGTCCTAAGGGGCAGCCCCAGATCGAGGCAGCGCTCCAGAGCCGACAGGTCATCCCCATCGATTCCGCTCAGCCAGTCTCGCCACCGTTCCTCGAAATCCAGCTCGTCACCGATCTCATCGAGCTGCCGGAAGTTCGGGTCGATCCGGGCCTCCAGGGGTCTTTCCCGGAGAATACTGGACGCAAATGCATGAATGGTCTCGATGTGGGCCTCATCCTGACCCTGGAGCGCCCGGTAATACCTTTGACGCTCTTGGCCTTTGCTTTCGTCATGGCCCGAATGCAGCGCCTCTCTGATCCGAGCACGGAGCTCGCCAGCCGCTTTTTCGGTGAACGTGATGACCAGCACCTGCTGGATCTCAGCCTTCCCCTGCCTCACAATCTCGGCAACACGGTCGACCAGGACGCGGGTCTTTCCAGTCCCGGCGCCCGCCTCGAGGAACCAGCTTGTACTCAGGTCGCGGGATGCGGCTTGCCGGACCTCCTGGTCAATCACGTTTGCCACGTTCGCAATCACCCCTGGCGAAGATCCTTCCAATGCGTCGTCAGGTCGGCGCTGCCCGGCGCCTTTCGTGTCATGTACCGCTCGACCTGACCGTGACAGACCGTTTCGAAGTCACAGAACTTGCAATTCTTCCCTTCCGCGCCTGGCCAATAGAAGAAGTTGCCGCTAGCGATACCCTCGAACATGAGCTGGAGGACGACCGGAAAGCGCTCGTCCGCCGCTAGCTCGTCTCCGGTGAGCGTGACCGTTTCGAACTTCCCCCTTCGGCTCACGTGATGAAACTCGGCTCTGGAGCCTTGGAGGGGTTCCCCGTTCTCTGCGCATGCCGCCATGAGGTACATCGGGAGCTGAAGGTGCTCGCCTTTTTGGTAGCCTAACTTGGTCTCACGCGCCTGGCCCGTCTTGTAGTCGACCACCCTCAACGATTCGCTGCTTCGGTCTACTCGGTCGATCAACCCGCGCATCATGAGCCGCCCGGAGCCTGCAGACAGCGCGACCCGCCGGAACTCTTGTTCAACCCCCACGGGCCGCCACCCAGCTTCGGCCCGCCGCCGCTCTTGGATGAGATATTCCAGAAGGTCCTCTTCGATCTCCTCCAGGTCGATCTGCCACGTGAAGGGCAGCCCCTTGGACCTGCGTGGCAATTTGCCCGCCTCGTCCTCCAGGACCTCCCGCAAAGGTGTCTTTCCCTCGTCGAGGAGCCTCTTCCAATCGCGGCCGTTGTCGATGGTCAATCTTGCGAATCGCTCAAGCACACGATGGACGAAGGACCCGCGCTCGGCCGGGTCGATCTCCAAGGCTTCCTCCGGCTCGGTATTCGGCTGAACGCCCAGGACCCGAGATAGAAAGAAGCGGTAGGGGCAGACCGCGTAGGCCGACAGGCCAGTGGCGGAGAGGTCCTGGTCCAGGACCCCGGACTCAGCCACCAGGCGGGCAGGCACTATCCCATCAAAGGCTCCGAAGCGGCGCGCGCCCCGCTCGCGTCGGAAGCGCCGGACATCGTCGATCCGCGGCCAGAGTTGTTCGATGCTCGGGACTCCCGCGGCGCCCGCCCGGTCAAGCACGTGGTAGCGCAGGTCCGAAGCATCAAGGGCCCGGAGCGCATCATCGGGGGCCCGTCCATGAAAGCCGACCCTACTCGGCAGCCTTTGGAACCAGGGTGGCGACTCATGCTCGATGGACTCGACACTCTTGAACCCTCCCGTGATCCTCGTCGCCTGCTCAAGCAACATCCCCGACGGCAGACGTGGAGGCCCGGACAACTCCGTTCGCCTCGAGTAGCTCAGCGTCAGCCGCTCGGAGGCGGACTGGCGGGCGATCTCGAAGAGCAACCTCTCCTCCGACAGGCGCCGGGCTTTCACGGGGAGCTTGGCAACCCCAGAAGCCATATTGATGTCGCGGCGTTCGTCGTCCAGAAGAATCGGGTCTTGCCGGATTACGGGAGGGAATACCCGTTCAGCGCACTCCAACAGATACACTCTCCGGAAACGGAGCCAACGGGCGGCCCCGACGGATCCCAGGAACACTCCATCGCGCTGGAAGTAGCCACCCCTGAGGGTCGCCCTCCGTATTCCAGTCTCAGCACTATCGCGAAACACCTCCGTGGTGCAGGGGATACCGAGCCGGTCGTAGGTCCCGAGGACCTCCAGCCTGCCCCTGATAGCCTCGAGCGCTTCCGCATCGCGAGATGACAACAGCGTTTTCTGAAGGAGCTCGATCAGCCACGTCGTCATCGACGTCCAGTCCGGCATTGCCTTCGACCGCGATGCCTCCCGTCCAAGGGCAGCAACGACAGATCTCAGGGTCCCGGCATTCTCCAGCCGCCGCTCCTGCCACGGCTCACGCTCGGCGTTTTGCAGGACTTCGATGCCAACGTCCAGCAGTCTGAGGAAGTCATCCCAGCCTTTCACCAAGCCGAAGTCCTTGCTCAGAATCTCCCAGGACCCGGGACGCGGTGTGAGGCCGGCTTCGATCCAGCTCAAGTCGATACACGGCAGTGACAGCAGCTCCAGCAACCCGCCCCGGGTGGGCTCGCCGCAGAGGAGGTCCACCAACATCAGGCTTGCCTTCCCGACTGCCGTGCGGCGCACCGGGCGCCCGGAAGCGAGGTAGAACGGTAGCCGCGCCCTTTCGATGACACCGGCCAACAGCTCGTCATAGCTCTGGTCCAGGTGATGCAGGATGGCGATCTCCGAGAGGGGGACCCCGTCCTCGACATCTGTCAGCACCCGGCGCACCACCTCTTCAGCCTCGGCGTGCCGGTCCGAGCCGGAGAACATGACACACCCGGCGTCGGATGCCGAGCCCACGGTTTCCGAGAGGGCAACCTCAAATCCCACGGATCGCAAGTCACGGACGAGCGCACCCGAGAACTCGAACGACGCTTCCCCTTCTCTCCAGGGGAGGAAGAAGGTCACGTCGCGCCCCGTACTCAGCCGCATGAGGAGTGCGAGCTGGACCGCATTCAATTCGTAGATCCCGTAGACAAGGACGGGACCCGCGACCGCGCGTCCGACAGCCTCTCCGGTGGCCGAGATCGCCGACTCAAAGAGAGACGTCCGGTCAACAAACTCGGCTACGCGGGCCTGGAATTGTTCATACACGGCTGCCAGCGCCTGAAGTTTCCGAGACCCGGAGGCCGCTTTTCTTACCGCTTGAGGCTGGACCCTGCCCTCCCGCAGGTCTCTGATCGTTGAAGAGACCGCGTCGGCCAGGCCCTTGGCGTCCGTGCTGAGCGGGGAGTCAGGGCCATTGAGGCCCTGCTCCCTGAAAATCGCCCCGACCAGCAGCCCTTCTCCACCTTCGGGCAGCGGCTCCAGCGGCCGGTTGGGGGCCGCGGCCATGTGGACTTCGCCCGCCAGGTCGAGGAGCGTCAGGAACCGGATATTGGCGACCGCGCCCCTGGTGCGCGCCAATATCCGGCGCAGGTAGATGTGCTGGAGATTGGAGCCCACGATCACAGTCAACGGAGCCAGAGGGTCCAGCCCTCTAGCCCTAGAGACAGCCTCGACGAAGCCCTCTTCGAGGGATTCAAGGCTGGTATCGTGAATGACCCTTTTCAAAGCCGGCCGCCCGTCTGTCACCGTTTCGCAGCGATATGGGCGCCAGTCTAGCAGGGAAATGGGTTGGAGCCCTAGCCAGATTTGGCGGTCCTATCTGAAAGACGAGCCGACGCTGCCGCAGCGGGCGCTAAGGACCGGTCTTACGGCTAGCGGGGCCGCCTACCTAACGATTCCGGAGCTGCAGCCGGGCTTCTCGCGACTCAACGAGAGTACCGGATTCATGCCGATTGTGCGCCTGACATTCGGCCAACGGCCGACGTGCTACAAAGTCCCTCTGGACTCGCCGCGCTCCAGCAGTTTGATGCCTGCTCCGTAGGTTGCGACGCTCGACAGGCTTTTGTATTGCCTCAGGAACCGGGAGACGCTGCGCCGCGTGGCGGCGACCTCGCCCAGCATCTTCCGGCCCCGCGCCAAGCCCCCAGCCCCCACAGCTTGCCACAGGGAGGAGTACTCCTCATAGAACGAGAGAGGGGACAGCCGAGTAGGGAGCACGCTGTGCAGAAAATCGAAGAACCGGGACTCTCGGGTAATGAGGCTCGACTGGGTCTTCTCCCATTGGGAGGTGCCCGGCAGCGGCGTCAAGATCGTGAATTGGGGAAATTCGATTCCTAGGTCAAGGACGCTGCGCTTCAGGTGGTCGAAGTTCTCCTTGGCCCAGTCCTGGAATACGAGCACGCCACCCCATATCCGCACCCCAAGTCCGTGAAGGATCTTGATGGCCTCGACATTGTCGGTGGGCTTCGTACCCTTCTGGACCGAGTTCAGTTCACCCTGATCGAAGGCCTCCAGACCAATCAATACCGTGTCGAGCCCGGCCCGCGCCCATTTCTCAAACTTCTTTGGGTTCCGGACCACGTTGTCCGCCCTCACCTGCATCCAGTACCGATGCCCGGCGTTAAGGTCCGACACTTGGTCCGCGAGGTCCGACATCGGGTCGTAGTGGGGCGGATAGTGTTTCCGGACGGAGGCTGGCACCTCCTGAATCGCCAGGTCGTCCACTACGTTGACCCACGACTTCGTGGGCAGGCTGGCCAGCTCCTGGAGTGTCCTTTCGTTTCCCTGCACCGCGTAGTTCCCCCGGTGGAACTCGTGCACGGAGCAAAAGTTGCATCGGTAGATACATCCCCTGGCTATTTCGATCGAATACGGGTTCTCGTGGTACAGGAAGTAATAGTCATCCCGATAATGGTCGACAAGATGCCTTGCTGGAGTGGGACGAGCGTTCATCGCGGTATCGTCGAAGGTCTTGAGAGCGGTCTTCGGCCCCCACACGGCGCATGAGGCATCGAAGGCCCCATCACGACGCCGGTAGATGACGTTCTGGGTCCGGCCCTTGGGCTCAGCTCTCTGGAGGTCCTCGATCAGGGACTTGAGCGTCCACTCACCTTCACCCGTGACGATGGCATCCACGTCGGGGAGGTAGGCGTCCTCTGGCTGCAAGGAGACATGATGCCCACCTACGACCACGCCGATCGACCGGTCCAGCTTCTTGACCTGCCTGGCTATCTCGCGGACGCTTTCGACGTCGACGGTGTAGTTCTCACGAATCCCGACGAAATCGGCCTGGTATTCGTTGAGCACCTGCTCGACGGACCTTGGGTCCACACGCATGTCAAGAATCCGGACCTCGGCCACGTCCTGGAGGCCCCCCGCGATGTACTCGAGGCCTAAGGGCTCGACCACCACGGTGGCGTTGAAGCCAACCGTGAGGCTATTGGGAGGTTCGATAAGCAGGACCTTCCGAGGGTTATGGCAAAACGCGGAGGACGTCATTTCAGGTCACCGGGTGATCGCAGGGTCCATAGCGGCACGGTCTCATCCACGAAGCGGCGCACTGAACGGGAGACACGTGGCTTGACGCGGGGATGGGTTGTTAGCAGCGGTCGAGCTCGTTTCTCAGGGACGCGATCGATATGAGAACCTCTTCTGCCAGGCCACCCTCAAGGAGTGCTCAAGCTCAAGCTCAGGCTATTATAACCGGTATGGAGGCTCCCCGTCATCGCAGAGGTATTCGGGTAGCAGGGCAATCGCATATTAAATTGATTCTAAGACAAGATATAGGATTGTGGTCAATCCAGGGTAAGGAGGGACCACATGGACGCTACGCCTGCAGCCAACCTGATCGATCGGTTCGCAAAGCTCAACGACCCACGAGACGATCGCGCCAAGCGCCACAACCTGATGGATGTCGTGGTCATCGCTATCTGCGCGGTCCTCTGTGGTGCGGACTCGTGGGTGGACGTGGAGTTGTTTGGCAAGTCGAAGAAGGACTGGCTCCGTCGGTTCCTCGAGCTGCCCAACGGCATCCCATCGCATGACACCTTCGGCAGAGTCTTCGCGAGACTGGACGCGACGCAGTTCCAGGAATGTTTCATGGACTGGGTGAGCGCGGTCAGCGAGGTGACCAGAGGGCAGGTGGTGGCGATCGATGGCAAGACGCTCCGTCGTTCGCATAACAGATTCATAGGGAAGTCAGCAATCCACATGGTGAGCGCGTGGGCATCATCCAACCATCTGGTGCTCGGACAGACCAAGGTCGATGAACGTTCCAATGAGATCACGGCCATACCTCAACTGTTGAGCGTGCTGGATGTGTCCGGATGCATCGTCACCATTGACGCCATGGGGTGCCAGAAGGAGATTGCGGCAACGATCATCGACCAAGGTGCTGACTACGTCCTGGCCCTCAAGGAGAATCAGCCCCAACTCCACCGGGACGTCAAGGAGGCGTTTGCCGATGCCCTACGGACCGGCTTTGCCGATCTTGATCACGACTTCTGCGAGACGGTCAACAAAGGGCATGGTCGAATCGAGATGCGGCGATGCTGGTCTGTCTCAGACCCCGACCACATCGACTACCTCAACGACCGTCAGGAGTGGACGGAACTCACCAGTGTGGCGATGGTCGAGTCGGAACGCTGTGGCGGAGACGGCAGAACGTCCACGGAAGTCCGCTACTACCTATCGAACCTGCCGAACCGGGCCGACCGAATCCTCTCAGCGGTGAGAGGACACTGGGGCATTGAGAATTCGGTCCACTGGGTGCTTGATATCGCCTTCCGCGAGGACGATTGCCGAGTCAGGACTGGCAACGCCGCCGAGAACTTCTCCACCCTGCGTCGCATGGCCCTCAATATGCTCAAGCGCGAGTCCATGTCGAAAGGGGGCATCGCCGCCAAACGCAAGAGAGCCGGATGGGATGAGGACTACCTCCTCACCGTGCTCAACACTTAGTATGCGATTGCCCTGATTCGGGTAGTGTCTCAGTTCGAATATCGGTAGTGCCTCAGGCTGAGGCACTACCGATATTTCAGCATCTCGTTCTCGGTCCAAGGATCCGGCGACCGGGTGGCCCGCGGTATCAATCAGGCCTGCCTGCAGCTGCGGAGCAGCTTCCCGGGAAGGGCCCCCGAGCATTCGTTTTCCTCGAAGGTTACGGTGCCATTGACAATCGTATACCGCAGACCCCTGGGCTTCTGAATAATTCTCTTCTCACCACCGGGGAAGTCGTTGGCGTACACCGGCCTCTCGTAGACGAACCCGAGCTGGTCCAAGTCGTAGACGATGATATCGGCCCAGTTCCCCACTTGCAGGGTGCCTCGTCCCTTGAAGTCCGTGATCCACGCTGGAAACGCGCTCATTTTGAAATGGGCCTGCTCGAGGCTCATGATCTCGTGGTCGCGCGTCCAGTAGGAGAGCCACCAGATAGGCCAGGTGGAGATGGTGAGGTACCTGGTATGGGCGCCGCCATCTGAAGCCGAAACGTGAGTATGGGGATCCGTGAAGCGCCGACCCCTGGCCTGGGACTGTTCCATAGAGAGTCCTGGGTACACGACCTGGAACTCCGTCTCGAGTCCTTCGTCGAGAGCCAGGTCCAGGAAAGCGTCCAGCGGGTCCTTCCCGAGCGACTTCGCTATCTCCGCCACTGCCATGCCTTCGTACTTATGGTTGCGCTCGTGGACGGCCTCCAAGACGCTGATGAAGGTGAAGTCGCTCCTGGCGTTTGGCCATTCCTCCAGGTCACGCTTCATCCTCGTCCGCGTCTCGGGGTCGCGTAGTTTGGGCGCCCGCTCCTGCGCGGTGCCAACGAACGGGGCTACCCAGTTGGGCATATAGTCGAACCGGTTGTATTCCGAAAGCTTGTACCGCTCCGTGAAGTCCGGGGAGCAGAGGGCTTGCGCAATAAGCTGGAGCCCCTCCTCGCGGCAAGAGCGGACCCACTCCTTCCAGGATGGGGAGGCGTCAGTGTCGAGGACCTGGAGCGGGCGGCCGCTCTTTCTCATCACGCCAGTCAACATGGCGCGGACCTTGTCCTTTTCCTCGGGGGTATAGCCCAGCCCAAGGGTTCCACCGATGTGCCCGGTGCCCATCTCACCCAAGATCTCCGCCAGGGCGTAGAACTCCTCATCCGAGGCGACATGGCTGGGGAGGAAACCACCGTCCTCAGTCCGGTCTTCCATGTTTTTGTCGAGGGCAAAGCCAAATCCGCCTGCTTGCATGCCCTCGTGGAAAAGCTGCTTCATGCGGTCCATCTCAGCATCGGTTATTGTCGTCCGCTCCCGTGCGGCCATCATTCCGAGGACGTACCCGCGGAGCGGGGAGAACGGGACCAGCGCCCCGACGTTGACCCCGAGGCCGTGACGCTCGAGGCTGTCGAGGTATTCCGGGAAACTCTCCCAGTCCCAGTGCATTCCCCGACGCATCGACTCCATGGGGATGGCCTCGATACGATTCATCATGCCCATGTTCAGCTCACGGTCTTCGGGCCGCGTCGGGGCGAATCCGAACCCGCACTCCCCAATCGTCAGCGAGGTGACCCCGTGCCATCCGGAAAGGGACGCATAGGGGTCCCAGTTGAGCTGGGCATCGTAGTGCGTGTGAAGATCGATGGCACCTGGCGCGACGATGCAGCCGCCGGCGTCGATCTCCCGGGCGCCGCCGGCGCGGATCCGCCCGCTGATCGCGGCGACTCTGCCGTCCTTCACAGCCACATCGGCGCGGTAGCGAGGGACCCCGGTCCCATCGATAAAGGTACCGCCGCGAATCACGAGATCGAATTCGGCCATGACTTTCTCCCTACCCACATTGGCCCTTCAGGCGCCTATTGTACTACCCTCGAGTTGTACTATCCTCGAGAACAGGGGCTGGCTGCACTTCCGTTGAACCTCGGTCCTCGACAGCTCCTATCAAACGCGGCCGGGCCCTGGCGTCCGGGGGAGGGGAATGAGGCTAGCTCCCACGGCCGCAGCCTATCTCAGCCGGGGTAAGGGGCTGTAGGTGCTTCATCGTGTTATCCTCCTCACTTGGTCACTGTATTCGATTTCAACCCGCCGTCACCCGGACCCACGCAATCCCGTCAACGTGCTCAAAGTGTCCATCGGCTGAAACGAGATCGGCAGCCTGTCTCCATCGCATGCGCCGCAATCCAGACGTCGTTTGTCGGAATGGGACGGCCCTTCATTCTCAAAGATGCCGCTATCCTGGAGTAGCGGTCTGCTGTTACCTGCCCCACGGCTACGAAGGACACGTACGGGCTGTTAAGAAAAGAGCGGAGGTCGGCAACGTTTCGCTCGAAGTACGACCCTCGCCGGAAGCCATACATCAGCTCCCCAACCACGATGGCCGAGAGCAGGACCTCTGCAGCCCTCCGCACAAGCTCGGCGACCTGCTCATGCCCCCGCATGAGCAGGGAGTAAGCATTAGAGTCCAGGAGGACCCTCATTTCCAGGCTGACTCGTCAACGGTCTCGAACTCCTTCAACGCGGAGTCCATCTCATCCGCTTCTACCGGAGTCCAGGTCCCTATCAGATAATCCAGTGAAGAGCCGATAGTGTCCGCTCCTCCCGTACCGTCCGCTAGGCCAGCGCCCTTCCGGAGCAGCCTCAGCGCAGCCTGATTCAGGGAGATTCCCTCCCGCTTTGCGAGGCGGCGCACACAGGCGCTCAGCTCATCGTCGAATCCTCTGACCGTCAGTTGGTTCACGTCGTGTCACCTCCTGTGAGCCATAAGTAGAGGCACTACGAGTCATTCTATTAGCCGATCACGCGTGGGTCCAAGACCGGCTGGCCATTTGACGATCTCAGGGCAAACGGGGTTCATCTGGTATTGCAGGGCCGAAGGCGGCCTCGAGGCGCGCGGACGTTTGATTGGCGGTAGGCGATGGCATAGCCGTTTACCATCTACAGGCTGGAGAGGCGCACCAAGTATCAGGGTCGCGCCGCCAAGCATCAGAACAATCCACTGAGCGCCTCCTGGAGATCGACCGCACGGATTGGAGAGCGTTCGTAGTCCCTGACGTTCCTCGTCACGATGTGCCGAGCGCCGCAGGCACGGGCGGCGGCCACCTGCATCGCGTCCTCGAAGTCCTCCATCGGAAGTTCCGCCGCGTAGCGGATGGCCTCTGTGTCGGTGGGTGCCACTGCCACGAAGCGGGTCAATTCGACGATGAAGTCGCGCGCGCTCACCCCGCCGCGCGCCGGAGCCACGATGTAGTAGAGGTTCGAGACGGAGTGCCACGCGATGTACGCGCCCTCCGCGCCATGCTCGATCCGGTCCAGGAGCTCCGAGGCCGGACCGGAGTGCGGACGCCTATCGAGGGCGATGTCGATGAGCACGTCGGTGTCGAGAAGTATCATCGGAGGTACTTCTTGGTCAGCGCGTCGTAGCGCGGGTCGTCGTCACGCCCAGCCGCCCGAAACTTGCCCAGCCACCGCGAGGCGAAGGATGGAGCATGATCTCCCGCTACCTCCCTGAGAGACTGCTCGATGAGCGACGACAGCGAGACGCCTCGGGAGCGGGCGTACCGTTTGGCTATCGGGAGCAGCTCGGCGTCTACAGTGATGGTGAGCTTTCGCTTCATTGTGACTCGGCGCCCCCGCTCTAAGTATACCCATGCTATCTACCAGTATACGTGTACCTAGGGTACCCTCCAAAGGACCTGTGGACCGGCTACCCGTATCTAAGATGCAGCCGTTGAGTTTCACCAACCCATCTCCTTCGAGTCCCTTGCCACCCGGTCACCGGCCCCGACAATCAGGGCTATCTTACGGAACGGGCCGTCCTCTGGACGTGCTCACGGAGCACTCCATTGATGTCCGTTTGGTATCCGCGACCGTCACGAGCATGGGCCTTGAACCAGGCTACCAATGCCCGATGGGGTGGGGAGCAGGGTCTGACTACAGGCCGAGAACGAACCTCAACGTGAAGGTTCCCGATTCTGTCCAGTTTGGAGGACTCGACCCGACCGCAACACGGACCACGCCGGGTGAGCGTTGACAAGAGAGTGACGGCCCCGCCTCGCTGCCGATCCCATCTCGGGGCCGCCACTTCTTAGCTAGCGGAGTTCGGCTACCAGCGCGGGCCTCGGCCACCGCCACCGCCACCGCCACCGCCGCCGCCACGCCGGCCGTCGGACTCCCTGGCCCGAGCTTCGTTCACGGTTAGCGTGCGGCCGTGGAGCTCTTTCCCGTTCAGGGCCTGGATGGCCGACTCGGCCTCGTCATTGCCGGGCATTTCCACGAAGCCGAAGCCCTTGGAACGGCCCGAGTAGCGGTCAGTGATGAGCCGCACGGCGTCGATCTTCCCGAAGGGACCGAACGCCTCCTCCAGCTCGGTCTCGCTGGTATCGAATGAAAGGTTACCGACATAGATGTTCATGCAACGCTCCTGTTCTGTACATGATGTCCCGATCTGCAAGCGTCGCGCGCGCCAGCCCAGCAGTGAGCGAGTCAGGGAGTGGAAAAGACATTCGCATGAGCTTGGAGACAGCCTCAGTATACCATCGAGGGGTAAAGGGTGGCAGCATCGGCTGGCACACTGGCTTCGCGCCGGAAACATCCGTTGGGTCCGCCGCCCCGGGAGCCGGGGTCAGGCCCGCGGAAGCCCCAGGCCCCGAGTAGCCATGATGTTCCGCTGTACTTCCGAAGTCCCCCCCTGAATACTGAGCGAAAGGCCGTACATGTACTCGCCGGGAATTCTGCCATCCAGCGCTGCATGCTTCGACCGGCGGAGTACCTGGCCATAGAGGCCCAGCATCTGCATCCCCACCTGTGACAGCCGCTGCTCCACCTCAGATGACAGCAGCTTCGAGGCCGACGCCTCCTGGTTGGGGATCAGCCCCTGGCTTTGCATCCATCCCACCCGGTAGGCGATCTCTTTGCCGACGTGGTTAGCCAACGCCACGTCGGCCAGGGCGTTCCTCAGGGGAGGAGCAAGAGGCTGGCCCCGACGTTTGATTTCGAGGGCGATAGCCGTGAGATCGTCGATCGAACGCTCCCCGGAGGCAAACCTGCCGATCCCGGACCGCTCGAAGTCCAGGGTCGTCGCGGCTATGTACCAGCCCCGGTTCTCCTCACCTATGATCATCTCCTTCGGCACGCGGACTTCATCGAAAAAGACCTGGTTGAAATAGTGGATGTCCATCATATTGATGATCGGGCGGACGGTGACGCCGGGAAGGTCCAAAGGCATGACAAAAACGGTGATGCCTCGATGTTTGGGGGCTTCGGGATCGGTGCGAGCCAGCAAGATGCACCGGTTGGCACGGTGAGCGCCGCTAGTCCATATCTTGGACCCAGTCACTACGTAGTCGTCCCCATCCCTGACCGCGGCGCACTGGAGTGACGCAAGGTCGGACCCGGAGCCGGGCTCGCTGAAACCCTGGCAGTAGACATCCGCGCCGCTGGCGATGGGCGGCAAGATATCTCTCTTCTGCTCGGGGGTGCCGTGGACCATCACCGTTGGGGCCACGAGGTTGACCCCGACGACGGCCTCCCTCAGCGGTGCCCGCCCGTATGACATGACCTCGGTGTAGAGCATCTGGTGGATAAGCGGAAGGCCTCGTCCGCCGTGCTCCACGGGCCATGCCAGGGTGAGCCAGCCCTTGTCCACCAGCTTCACCGTGAAGGCGCGGACGAAATCCCAGTACTCGTCTTCGAAATACGCGTCGGGGTATACCCCGAGCCAGCCCGCCGGCAGCTCCTCGTCAAGGAATGCCCGCACCTCGGCACGGAACTCCTCTTGCTCTCGCGTGAACTGGAACTCCATGAGGGCTCTGCTTCGCCGGGCGAATGCCTTTCTTCGCGTCCCTAAGCCTGACCCGGGACCGGCAGCGCGTACAACCGAGCGGCGTTCCCGCAGACTAATTTCGCCCGGTCCCCCGGGGACAGGTGCCCCAGATCCCTGGCAACGACGGACCGGGAGTTTGGCCAAGTGGAATTGGGGTGAGGGAAGTCATTGGACCACAGGCAGTTGTCCACGCCCCATGAGCCGAGCTGCCGGCAGCCCACCGGGTCGTTGAAGAACGTCGCAAATATCTGGCGGGAGAAGTATTCGCTCGGGAGCCGGGGGATAGGAGGCGCCAGGCTCTTACGGTAGCGAACGAAGCCGTAGTAGTCCCATTGTTGGAGAAAGAAGGGGAGCCATCCGATTTCGTACTCGACGACCACCAGCTTCAATCGCGGAAAGCGCTCCAGCGTACCGGAAAATATGAGGTCGAAGAGGCTGTCCGTAATGCCCTGGAGCTTGAGATTCACACCCCGGCGGAAGGGCGCCAGCTGTTTCTGCCCCGGCGGGCCCTGTCCGGGGTCGCGGCCCGTCGAGATGTGCAGACTTACGGGTACTTCCAGGTCCTGGGCCGCCGCCCAGAGCCGGTCGTAATGGTCCGAAGCGAAGGATGCCTCCGGGTAGGGCGTCTGCCATACCTCGGCCCCCCGAAGGCCGGCCTTGCGGCAACGCTCCAGCTCACCGATAGCGTAGTCAACGTCGAAGGTTGGGATCAGGCCCACTCCGACGAGCCGATCGGGGGCGGCCTCGCAGTACTCCAGCAGCCAATCGTTGTAGATTCGACAGCAGGCCTCCTGCAGCTTCCGGTCCTCGATCCCAAAGAGCCGCAGGCCCAGGGTGGGGTAGAGCACCTCCGCGCTGACGCCGTCTGCCTCCATCTCATTGACCCGCTCGTTGGGATTGCTCCCGCCTGGATGGCCCCTCAGGCTCTCGCCGCCGTCCGAGAAATCGGGAGCGGCATCCCGAAACTCGCCTGGGAGCCGCTCGTTCCATAGGTCGGGGCTCTCCATCACGTGCGAGTCCGCCGAGATGAGTACCTCTGCCGTCACACCTGAGAGGTCCCCCTGGGTTTGGGTCGTGGTTGTCATGAGCTTGACTCCGGCAACGGTCCGAACGGCCTCGGCTTCGGCCTCGCGTTGATCGGTGGTTCACCCGGCGCGTCCTGCCGGAAGGCTAGCCCTCCGGAATCGACGGTGTCAATTCTCTGGGCTGGGCTGGGCTAGCGTCCATCGACAACCGGCTGGTCCAACCGGCGCTGCGTGAGCTTCTCGGGTGTGACAAGCTCGTAGAACTCGAGCGAATAGTCCGTGACCATCTCCATCATCTTCTGGTGGAGCGGCCCCACGGCCGCTGGGATGTTGGCGGGCCAATTGGGCTCGATGCGTTCCTGCGTCCACTCGGCGATGGCCACGTTTTGATCGCCGGGCATCCCGTGGCCCACGAACACCTGGGCCTTGCTGCGCCCTGTCCCTTCGTAGGCCTCGCAGATCTTGGAGAGATAGCTGGCGACCTGCCATGCTTTCAGCGGCTGAGTCCTGGCGATTCGGCGAATGACGTACAGGGTGCACCTCCATGAATGGGTGATCCGGAGAATATCAGGGATGTTTCCCAGCGGCTAGCCTTACTCCAGATCGGTGGCTACCGCCATGCTCCCATTCCGTCTTGACTTTGGCCCTCCAACGGGTATCTTCCAAGAAGCTGAGCGCCACGCCAGCGCAAGGAGGGCAAGATGACCACCGAAGCGGGAACGCAGACCGGCGCCTTGCGAGGCGTTCGAGTCGTCGAGTTTGGCCAATACATCCCTGGTCCGCTCACAGGCATGTTGCTTTCGGACCAAGGCGCCGAGGTCATCAAGGTCGAGCGGCCAGGGGGAGACCCGGGGCGTTCCCAGGATGCCTTTGCGACCTGGAACCGCGGAAAGCAGTCGGCGGTACTCGACCTGAAATCACCGGAGGGGCGCGATCACGCAGTCCAGCTTGGGGCAACGGCTGATGTTCTGATCGAGAATTTTCGCCCCGGAGTCGCGGACCGCCTCGGCATCGGCTACGACCGCCTGTCGGAGCTCAACCCGGGACTCCTGTACTGCTCTCTGCCGGGTTTCGGTCAGGAGAACCCCAGGCGGCAGGACCAAGGCTGGGACCCCATTATCGGGGCGGTGACGGGGGTGCATCAGTCCCGGTCGGTCTATGAGCCCATCGAGGGGCTGGACGAGCCTTTGTTCACTCCTCTGCCGGTGGCCTCCACCTTCGCCGCCATCGTTACAGCGGTCTCGGTCGCCATGGCTCTCGTGGCGCGGCAAAGGACGGGAGCCGGCCAAAGGATCGAGGTCCCCCTCCACAGCGCGATGTTCACGGCCGCCGGCGGGCGCGTCGTCTGGTTCCACGATTGGAAGCCCGAGCCCGCATTCAACTTCCCGCGGGCCGTGATGTCGCGCCAGTACCAGTGCGCCGACGGGCGGTGGGTACAGAACCACGGGATGTATGAGACCTTCGCTGGACGGTTCGCCAAGGCGGCCGGCCACCCTGAATGGACGGAAGAGCTGCTCCCCTTCTTCCGAGGAAAAACGGACTCACGGACCGTAGCGATGTGGCAGGAGCGCTTCAGCGATGTCTTCCGGCAGCGGACTGCGAAGGAATGGGAGGACGCGATCAGCGCGGAGGGAGGGCCGTGCACCGTTTGCAAGACTATCGACGAGTGGCTTGAGAACGAGCACTCAAACGCGGCCAAGATGGTGGTCGAGGTCGATGATGCCAAGCTGGGCCGCATGAAGCAGCCCGGGGTCCAGGTGAGGATGCGGGGAACGCCGGGAGCGATACAGGGACGGGCGCCCCTTCTCGGCGAGCATACCGGCGAGGTGCTGCGCGACCTGGCCAGCCGAAAAGAGTCCACCGGCGCCGCCAAAGCGGCCGCCAACGGCAACGTCCTAGGCGCTCTCGAAGGCGCTCGGGTCATCGACCTGACGATCATCCTCGCCGGGCCCACCTGCGGACGCACGCTGGGCGAATTTGGCGCCGACGTGATAAAGATCGACGACCCCGGCCGCCCCGTCGACGCCGGAGGGCATATCGACGTGAACCGGGGCAAGCGGAGCATCCTGCTCGACTTGAAGCGCGCCGAGGGGCGCGAGGTGTTCTGGCGTTTGGTGGAGAAGGCCGACGTGGTGGTGGAGAACAACCGCAAAGGAGCGATGGCGAGGATGGGGCTGGGTTATGAGGACGTGCGGAAGCGTAAGCCCGACATCGTATATGCCTCCCTCAACGCCTACGGCTACGATGGCCCCTGGAGCGAGAGGCCCGGGTGGGAGCAACTCGCACAGGCGACAAGCGGGATCCAGGTCCGCCGGGGTGGCAGGGAAGGGGCGCCAATTCTGCTGACCTACCCCATGAACGACTATGGGACGGGTATGCTGGGGGCGTTCGCCGTGGCCCTGGCCCTACACGAACGGGGCCGGACAGGCCTGGGGCAGCAGGTGGACACCGGACTGGCCCTGACCGCCGGCCTTTTGCAGTCACCCTATTTCCTGGACTACCCGGGGTTCAAGCGCCGGGACCCCGAGGGCCTCGGCGTGCGAGGTTACTCCGCCCTCTCCAGGCTCTACCCCGCCTCCGACGCATGGCTCTATCTGCACTGCCCAGGGCAGGCCGAGTGGGAGGGCCTTACCGGCCTGGAGGAGTTCGCCCCGCTGGGGCGAGACCCGCGGTTTGGGACGCCGGCCGGCCGCGACGCGAACGACGCCGGACTGGTATCCGAGCTGCTCGAAATCTTCCCTCGCAGAAGCCGCGAGGAATGGATCGGCCTCCTGGGAGCCGCCGGCCTGAGCGCCATCGAAAACCTGAGTGTTCAGGACTTCCGGCTAAGTCCCGAGGTGCTCCGAGAGGGGCTCGTCGTGAGCCGTGAGCACCCTGGGATGGGGCGGGTGGACCATCTGGGGAACACGGCGCGGCTGTCGAGGACGCCCATGCGGCTCGGCCGACCCACCCCGGTGCTCGGCGCCGACACGGACGAGATACTTCGGGAAGCGGGCTATGGGGGGGACGAAGCGCAAGCCCTCAAGACCGCCGGAGTCGCGGTCCAGGCGGAGGGCTAAGGACCGGTGGTCGGCGACCGCGGCCCTTTGTAAGCGAATCTTTGGGGCCCATTGGCCCAAGAAGGCCTAGGGGTATTTTCAAGTGCTTCGCGGGCGGCAGGTTCCACCGGCATCGGTGCAGCGGTCGGCGAGGCCGTAGACTTCGGTGTAGATGGGAACTTAGCTATCGGTGTGTGAGTTACCGAAGGGATAGGAGG
Organism: Dehalococcoidia bacterium; assembly: GCA_965220155.1. Lineage (GTDB taxonomy): Bacteria > Chloroflexota > Dehalococcoidia > SHYB01 > SHYB01. The sequence goes on from OZ244810.1 coordinate 90,893, forward strand.
TGACGTTTGGGGTGCGGGTGCTTGTGGAGGGCTCCTCCGGAACCCCTGATTCTGCATCACAATCTGGTGCCTCCGAGTCTCCCACGTAGAAATCAACGCCCCGCAGTCGATGTGGAGCCTTGCCGCCGAATACCACTGCTACGTAACCCGCAGGCTTGGCACTGAAACCAAGCGCTTCGATGGTGATGAGGTGACGGTTACCGGCCAAAGCATGGTCCGACAGCCCCCACCGTCCGTTGTGTACTTCCACCACCGCGACCGTCTCTTCGGGCTCCAGATTGTCTATCTCCTCCAGGCAAGTGAGCTCGGGAGGATAATAGGACGAGGTCCCCTCGCTCAAGGGAGGACCGATAGCATAAATCTCGTTTGGCAGATGCGGCAGACGTTGTATCCGAACTGTGGCATCGACTCCATTCGGTATGCCGGCGATCCGTCCCCGGACGCTTCGCTCGGGAAGCCAGCCTGTCCCAGTGGAGAGGGGCTTGTCAGCGGCGTCTTTGGGCCGGAAGAAGGCAAAACCTAGATCCCTCTCTCTCCAATCCATTCTCTCGGCGGGCACCTCGAACATCAAACCCTGCGTCAGATGAAGAGGAAGATAGCCCTCGGCCTCAGGGACCAGGATGTACGTCCCTTGAGACAATCGCAGACCGTCCCGCTCCCATGGGCCGTTTCCCAGCGTCCACTCGGTCACCATGACTCCGGTCTCCTCGCGGTGGCTGCGGCCAAGCTCCAGGAGACTGATGGTCGCGCGATCGCCTTCATCGAGGCCAGATACTTCCCCCGCCAGCAAACCCGGCTTGGCGAGGGAGAAGCGGGCCGCCTCGATCCAGGCAGTCACTTCTGCCGATGGGAGCGACTCCTCCGCTGGATGGAGGGCTGTCACGTCCTCGTCCTTAACGGCGAGCTTGCCCCACACTACGCCGCCACCAGTGGTTACGAAGTCGTTGCCATTCAAATCAAAGAGGGAATCGTTCTGCGTCAGGAATAGCATGACCGCCTCGCCCAGCTCCAGTGGCGGCGCCTTCGTGGGTATGCGACTATCGTTGCCTGCCACGTAGTACACGGGCACGTGGACAACCACCCTGTTGTAGTGGAGGCCGAACAGGATGCGGTCCACTTCCACCGATGCCTCGTAGTAGGCCACTCGGCTCGTAGGATCGTCGCGACGGGGCACCGTTTGGAGCTCAGATACCGAAGTCACCCGGCCGATGATGGACAGGTCGGAGGACACAACGAGTTGCTCAAGGTCCGGAAAAGGGGGTACGCCCACTGCGCCGTTGGAGGGACCTCCACTGCACGCCCCAATGATGAAGGGGACCGCCGCGAGAGCGAGCAGGGTCCCCATAGGCACGCATCGAGTGCGGCCGCCCACGTTAGACGTCTATGAACATCGGGGCTAAATCCTGTCCTCGTAGATGCCCTCTCGCCTGAGACTCAGGCCCTCCGGCCACACCGCCGTGGGGTGGACGGGCCACACCTCATCAAGACTGAGTTTGCGAACGGCCTCCGGCCGCTTCCGCCGCCTGAGCAGCAGCGTCTCGGCGTCCATATCTACCTCGGCCGTCTCCCATCCGGCCATAGTCCAGGCAAGAGCGTGGCCGTTGCCGATGCGCTGATTCCCCCACCAGGGCCGGTAAAGACGCGCCAACGGGGGCAGCTCGAAACCGATGATCGACTCGATCTCGCCGAAGGAGGTCCTCCACTCCTGAGTCCCGAGGCCGCAGAGATATGTATACAGTCTCTGGTACTTGCCCCGGACCGCCATCTCTCGGTAGTTCTGTTCTCGATCTATGGCCATGCCGTGCCTCCGTGTCTTCGCTGCTTGCTCGGAAAGCGGCCGCTCAGCCATATTGTCGTAAGTTAGTGAGCATGGCTCAACCGCTCCGGCGGCGACAACGGGGCCAAGCACGGCGACACACGTGTCCTCCCTTATGAGGCTCGTAAATCGCTGAGGAATGGACCGGGTAGGTATGCGGATGGGTGAGGACGACCCGTTCCCGAAGGAAAAGCCCTTCCTCGGCGGTGAGCGCGAAGGAAGCGACCTTCGGAAAGTCGGGCGGCGGGAGGGACGGCACCCCAGTTCCCACGGACGCCGTCCGCGGTTTCATCGCGGCGCCCCTCAGGGCTGCGCAGACATTTTACGAGAGAATCTCAATACACTTCTTTGTCTTTCCCGCGGCGCCGAAGCTGTCGATAAACAGAAGTTGATTGGCGTATCCAGCATACTTTCCGAAGTAGTCCTGCGCCCACATCACCAGCTTATCGCCAGCGGGCTGTTTCTGATTTGGGAAATAACCTGTCACTGCTCTCCTCACCCATCTGTCTACCGGGAACGCCTCCATCTTGTCCAGCGCGAACAGGGCGATGCAGTCGGCTATCTTGTCCCCAATGCCGTAGCAGCCCATCAGTCGCCGTTTGGCCTCGTCGTAGGACACCTGCGGCTGCGACAGGCCGCACAGGTCCAGTTCGCCGTCGCGTATCCGATCGGCGGCGGCGATTATCTTGAGGTGGCGGTCCAGGCCCAGCTTCAACTTCGTCAATGGCGCCACGCCGGCCTGCAGCACCACCTCCGGTGTTGGGAAGGTGTGGCGCACCTCACCGTCAAGCTCTACCGGGCGTCCGAGTCTTGCGGCAACCTTCTCCACAATCGTGCCGATGCGGTCGACGTTGTTGGTGGCTGAGCAGATGTAGGCAACCGTGCACTCCCAGGGGTCCGGTTGCCGCAGGATGCGCCGGTACGGATACTCCTTCGCCAGTCTGGCGACCTTTGCGTCGCGACGGGAGATGTCAGCATGCATGGCGGCAATATCGTCGTCCAGCCGGAAGTAGGACCTCAGCAGAGCGTCCAGGTCTGAGTCGGCCCGGTACTCCACGCCACCGCTGACTTGCCGGATGTGAACTAAGTTCCCGCTCAGCACTCCGGAATACCAGTCATCGTTCCGGGGACGCCAGCGGAAGTCCTGTGTCCCATCCAGGACTGCGTCCAGATCGAAGGGCTGGTCGATGATGAGCTGGCGGGTCATTGCCTCTGCTTCTCTGCTGGAGTACCGATGCGAACTCGTAGCCAACGGGTCACGTCCCGACCTCCTCGTCGTTGGGATCGAATGGTTGATCGATTCCCCGGATCAAGGCGATCAGGGGTACACCCGCGATATCCAGCCGTTCTCCCCAACACGTCTCGTCGACTGCGTCCCGGCAATGGTCCTTCAAAACATGCGTCCACTCCGCCTCGGATCGGAATAGCGGCCCGTCGTTGGCCATGTCCTGAGCGTTCAGGAATCCGAGATAGAGCAGAACGACGGGTATGCCCAGGGAGGCCAGCTTCCATGACCATGCAAACCGGTTGGATAGCTGGTAGTGGTGGTCTCGGGATATATCCCAACGCTTTCCTGTCTCCAGTTGGAACTGGGCGGCTGCTTCGGCAATGGCCAACCCAATCCGATCGTGATTCTTCCGGCCATTCGGGGACGCGGGGCGCGATTTGCCTGTCGCGGACAGCTCCTTCCCATGAGCCTTGGCCTCTACTAACACAAGGCCGGGTTCGCCCTTGATCTTGCATGTGGCGGCTATGTCCCAATTCGGCGCGTTCGCTCTCCCGGGGACTGCAAGCCACCAGTCCTGAAGTTGACTCTGGATCGAAGGTGGCACGAGACTGTTTGGCTTACTGAGGACCACTTCGCTGCCGGGCTTAGTGTTCCACGAGCCGTCCTTCCATGTGGGTTTCCCGTAGGGTGTCCATCTGTCGCTCGGTGAGATGATCACATCCGGCAGGTTCACCAGTCGCGTCAGGCGGCTGGCAATCTCTTCTCGGCTACCTTCCACCATCAGCACACAACGTGGTCGGCTGCCTCGGTGTTTATCGAGTTGCCTGAACCAACTCATCCAGCCCCCTGGTTCATTCGACCAAATTGAATGCGCGTGCCACCGGCTATCGACACAATCCTGGAGTGGAGTCTGCAGAGTGGACTCGTGTTGCTCTTGCGCAGCAATGGATTAGGCTTGGGCCGTGCCACGGCAGTACCACAATGACGACACTGCCCCATATAAGCAACTTGGTCTACTCCCCAGAGGGCTTTCAGGCGTTCAACTGTAAAATGCCATTTGGAGCTGCGTGGCTGAGCCACCGTGTTCTGGTTTCCGAAGAAGCCTCGTTCTTTGACCGATTCTTGAAGATCGACTGCCGTTATCTACTTGACACCGACAAAATGTTCGTCGTGCTCTTCATCGAATGCCCCTGGAACCTCAATACAAATCAAGAACCTTCATGCTCAGGTTCAGGCTAATCCTGTAGCACCTCAAGAGGCTGTGCCGAGGAAGGCGGGAGTGCCTGGACATCAACTCCCGGTCAAAGCTAGACCTTCAGGACTCGGTGGCTAGCCACAACCTCAGCCTTCTGAGACGGGCTCTACTGCGAACGTTCCGATGGGTGGTCACGCTATAGCAGGAGCTGATCCATTCGAAGGATGCCCTATGATAGTACTTGAGGTAATGAATTTGAGCGACCATCAGAACAGCGATATCCGTAACCTGGCCATCATAGCCCACGTCGACCACGGCAAGACTACCCTGGTCGACGCGCTGCTGAAACAAGGCCAGGTCTTCCGGGCCCACCAACAGGTGGGAGCCTTGATCATGGACACCAACCCACTGGAGCGAGAGCGCGGCATCACGATTCTGGCCAAGAACGCCTCGGTCTCCTACGGGGGCATCAGGATCAACATCATCGACACGCCGGGCCACGCGGACTTCGGCGGCGAGGTGGAGCGTGTCATGAACATGGCCGACGGCTGTCTATTGCTGGTAGACGCCGTGGACGGACCCATGCCCCAGACCACTTATGTGCTGCGCCAAGCCCTCCAGCAAAACGTCACCCCCATGGTGGTCATCAACAAGATAGACCGACCCGAGGCCCGGGTGGCTGAGGTGGTAGAGATGGTCCAGGACCTTTTCCTGGAGGTGGCTACCAATGCGGAGCAGCTGGATTTCCCCGTGCTCTATGCATCTGCCCAGGGAGGTTACGCCACAACGAACCCGGATGAGCCTGGGTCGGACATGCAACCCCTCTTTGAAGCTATCCTCAATTCCGTGCCTCCGCCGACCGGGGACCCCGGCTCCCCACTGCAAATGCTTGTTGCGGCGCTCGACCACGACAGCTACCTCGGACAAGTGGCCGTCGGCCGGATCACCAACGGCACACTCAGGCTGCGCGACGAAGTAGCCCTGTTGGGCCGCGACGCCGAGCCCACCTCCCACGTCGTGGAGCGCATATTCGTGTTTCGCGGGATGGAGCGGGTTGAAGTCTCCGAAGCCCATACCGGGGACATTGTGGCCGTCACCGGCCCCGAGGGCGTGTCCATAGGCGACACCATCGCCTCTCTCGAAAGCCCGAAGGCCTTACCATCCATCGACATCAACGAACCCACAGTGCGCATGACCTTTGGCGTCAGCACCTCCCCTTTCATGGGCAGAGAGGGAGACAACTGCACCTCCCGCAATCTCTACGGACGGCTGATGAGAGAACTGCGGACCAACGTCAGCCTGCGGGTGGAGACCACCCCCAGCCCCGACGTGTTCGTGGTCTCCGGACGGGGAGAGCTGCACCTGTCCATCTTGGTGGAGACTATGCGCCGTGAACAGTTCGAATTCCAGGTGTCCCGTCCCGCGCCCGTCACCAAGGTCATCGCAGGCAAGGTACACGAGCCCTGGGAGATCTTGAATATCACCACCCACGAAGAGTACGTGGGCGTGCTGACCAAACACCTATCCGCCAACTTGGGCCAGCTCCGGGACATACGGTACGGCGAGGACGGTTACGTCTACCTGGAGTACAAGATTCCCACCCGAGGGCTTATCGGATTCAACGCTTTCTTCCTCCGCGCAACACGCGGCGACGGGGTGAAGAGCAGTATCTTCACCTCGTACGAACCGATGGAAGGAGAAATTCAGACCCAGCGCAGCGGCGTGCTTGTGGCATCTGAGGGCGGCGTCGCCGTCACCTATGGTCTGCTCAACGCCCAGGGCAGGGGCGACACGTTCATCGACCCCGGCGCCAAGATCTACGCCGGCATGATCGTAGGCTCCCATTCCCGCGGGGGCGACATCGAGATCAACGTCTGCAAGGAGAAGAAGCTGACCAACGTTCGTTCGTCAACGGCCGACGTGGCGAAACGCCTGAAGGCGACTGTGAAGATGAGCCTTGAGGAAGTGCTGGCGTTCATTTCTGATGACGAGTTCGTGGAAGTCACTCCCCAGAACTTGCGACTACGCAAGATGGAACTCTCCGCCGTGGACCGCAAGCGCAAGCGCCGCGTGGGAGCCCGGGTCCGAGCCTAGGGCCTGTTTACGCTATGCTCGCGCTACACGAAAAGCGCTCCCCCGTGCCATTCCGAGGCACCTTGGCCACGCCACGCCTTTGGCAAGCCTTTGCCTCACAGCTAGTGTGAACACGCCCTAGGCGGCTCCCGGACCGCCGGTGGTGTGCGGCGGCGCAAGCAGGCCAGGAAACGTTCACAGAGTTTCTGCTACAATGGACAACGCGTGACCGGCGCACCCCGGCTTATACAGCAGTCAACTATCATCTCTCCCACTGTCCTGTCTTCTCCAACCCGCGCTGGCTCATTAGTTTCAATCCACTAGGAAGAGGTACTTTATTCCCGTATGCCATCCATGCCCATGACAACCCCCACCCGTCGGTCCGACCGTACGAAGCGCCACCCCACGATATGTACCGCCTGTAATGCATCCACGTCCGTCCCCTTCCTACCAAGCCCGGACAGGCCGGTGTACTGCAGCCCGTGCCATCAAGCCCGTCGTCACTCCCCTCCAGCCGCGGTCAAATCACCCGTGAACGAGCCGGTGACGGGCGCTGAGTCCCGCGATGATACCGCCAACGCCGTGGATTCCGTTTTTCCCGGAATGGCCCTGAAGGCCGCTACCAGGCAGGCGATTGCACGAATGGACATATCCGCACCCACACCCATTCAAGAGAAGACCATCCCGCACCTGCTGCAGGGCCGTGACCTGATAGGTCAGGCACGCACTGGGTCCGGCAAGACGCTCGCGTTCGCCGTTCCCATGGTGGAGCAGTGCGACCCATCGGACCGGCGGATTCAGGCCCTTGTGCTGGTGCCCACGCGGGAGTTGGCCATTCAGGTGGCCGAAGTCACAGAGGTCCTGACATCATCGCAGCGCCTCCGCGTGACGTTACTGTACGGCGGCCGGTCGTTGAGGCCAGAGTATGCAGCGTTGAGGAGCGGCGCCCAGATCATCATTGGCACGCCGGGCCGGACGCTGGACCATGTACGCCAAGGCACCCTCGACCTGCGATCGGTACGTTTCATGGTGCTGGATGAAGCAGACGAGATGCTGGACAGAGGCTTCGCCCACGATGTCGAGGCGATCCTTCGCGAGACTCCCTCGGAACGCCAGACGGCGCTCATGTCCGCCACCATGCCTGAGTGGGTTGCCAAGACCGCGGCGAAGCACCTGAAAAAGCCCGTAACGGTCGAAGTGGACCCAGACCTGCAATCCCTGCCCACGGTGGACCACCTCGTGTACACCATCCGCAAGAGCGACAAGATCGAGGTCCTCCAAGACCTGCTGAACGAGCGGTGCGGCGCCCGGGTCATTGTCTTCGGCAAGACCAAGCACGGCGTCAAGAAGCTGGCGAACCAACTCGACAGCATGGGCTATCCAGTTGGAGCGCTTCAAGGCAACCTCAGTCAGAACGCCCGCGAGCGTGTGATGAAGGACTTCCGTTCCGGCGACGCCCCAATCCTGGTTGCAACGAATGTCGCTGCCAGAGGCCTGGACGTCGAGGGCATCGAGCAGGTCATCAACTATGACTTGCCGGACACAGAGTTGCTCTTCACACACCGGGTCGGCCGAACTGGCCGAATGGGCCGCTCCGGTGAGGCGGTGACGCTCATCACTTCGGATGAAGAGCAGAAGTGGCGGGAGATTGAGCGGGGCCTCGGCCGCCGGTTCAAACGCATGCCCTGGAGTGTCACCCGTCAGGAAGCGCAGTCTCGAGCGAGCTACGCATAGGGGCATCGTCAGCACTTAAGGCTGTGTAACAGTTTCCATGGCCTCGCCGACCAGTCCAAGGTCGGCCTCGTCGCAAGCGTATCCCGCCCAAGGCGCACACTTACGCCAGTGGATACCATCCGCAACTCTGTTGCGTCCTATCGGGGCACAAAGCAGACTATCATTTTCCAACCGCTGTACTATCGGGGTCCCCGTATATTAGGCTGGGCGGTGCCGCGGTAAGGATCGGGATCCGGACGCTACGGGTTTCCCCCAGCGCGGGGGCTGCGAGACCGTGTTCGACCAGTGGCGCAAGGCTCTGGCAGCTTGGTGGGCCCAGGAGACTGTACTACAAACTTTTCGCTGGGTGGTGTCACTGTAGCTCTCCCAGAGCCAGCAACTTAAGTCCAAGGTAACCGGATGGCGGCTTCATTTATGCCAGGGCGTAGATATTGGCGCGTCTGGATTTGGGCAACCGCCGACGCCCGGCCTTACGGCACCGTGACGCAGCCGCTAACCTCCTCCGATTCGAAATTGGCGTTGCCGCTGTCGTCGGACAGCACGTTGGCCGGTACGCTCAGCTTGACTTCTACGGTTTGCCTGCTCGCCCCCGTCGGCGTGACGGTGACCCAGTAACAGCGGCTGCCGTCCTCGCCCTTCCGGAGGTCCAACAGCGTGGCGATCTCGACATCGATGTCGTCGTCGACGAATCCGGTAGCTGGAGATCGGTCGAGAAGTACTCGTAGATGTTGGCGCCGAACTCTCCCGATACGGACGAACCCTGCGTACCCGCATCCCTCAGCGCTTGGCTCGATCATCAGCGTCGGCGCGGTCGATGGTCAAATGCGACTAGGTACGTCAAAAACCCCCTTATGTAATTGATATTTCCATACGGAAATTCAGACGGTAATTCTTGTTAGTCTGCTTTCAATTTCACAGGCCCTACCTCTACGCAGTACTCGTAAAAGCGCATGCCATAAGAATCTCCGATACCCATTACGCTGTCGACCTCTGGTACGGTGAGCTCACTCTCTATCTCTAATATGAAGGAGTCGGACGCAATGCCGTACCCCGATCTGGCTGTCGTCACCGGCGCCTTCAGCTACACGGGCGGATACGTCGCCCGACGTCTGCTCGACCAGGGCGTCCGGGTGAGAACCCTGACCCGCAGTCCGGCCCGGGACGACTCCTTCGGCGGCCTGGTGGAGGCGGCCCCTCTGGACTTCTCCAAGCCGGACAGGCTGTGCCGGTCGATGCAGGGAGCAGGCGTCCTCTACAACACCTACTGGGTGCGGTTCGCGCGAGGCCGGACCACCTTCGACCGCGCGGTCGAGAACACCAGGACGCTGTTCGAGGCCGCTGGCAGGGCGGGCGTCGGCAGGATAGTCCACTTCTCCGTGGCTAATGCCTCGCCGGGCTCCAACCTTCCCTACTTCAAAGGCAAGGGGCAGGTGGAGGACTTGCTGAAGGGCCTCGGAATTCCTTACGCCATCATCAGGCCGACCCTGGTCTTCGGTGCCGGCGATCTGCTTCTCAACAACATAGCCTGGGCGCTGCGGCGCTTCCCGGTCTTTACCGTCTTTGGGAGCGGCGACTACCAGGTTCAACCCGTCTACGCCGACGACCTTGCGGCCCAGGCGGTGGTAGCCGCTTCCCAGAGTGACAGCTCCGTCTCCGACGCAGCCGGGCCGGAGACGTTCTCCTTCGAGACTCTGCTTCGGCTGCTGGCCGCCGCGATGGGCGTCCGAAGCAGGTTCCTACACACGCCTCCGCCCGTGGGTCTAGCCTTGACCGGACTGGTCGGCCTGCTGATGCGAGACGTGGCGCTTACGCGCGACGAGGTTGACGGCCTGATGGCTGGGCTGCTCACATCAGGGGCCGCGCCCACCGGTGTGACCAGGCTGAGCGACTGGCTCGGCGATAACGCCAACGGCTTAGGCCGCCGGTACGCGTCCGAACTCCGGCGCAACTATCGTAGGTAGTCAGAGGAATCGCTGTGTCGCTGTAGGAAATAGGCTACGCAGTGGCTCACAAGTCCACCGCCCACGAGTGCCGGAGCTTTTGGTGTTTACTGTGTACTACGAATGTTTCAGTGGGCGGTCTCGCTGTAGCAGGGACACGCGCGGCTCTCCGCAAAAGTCCACGTCTCCTTCCAGGCGACGCTTGCAAATTGGAGGGAGAATTTGGCCAGCGAACCGATGTTCTGTGCAAAGCCCCATTGGCGGAAGTCGCCCCACCCCCCCCCCGGCGGAAATTTGGCGTAGGCAAGCCCTACGAAGCGATTCAAGACGATCTCTGGGCCCCATGGGACAGTATCTCGGAAGCCAGACGGATGCTGGTCGAGACCGGACGCACCAAGGCAGGCAACCCCTACACCACTGCAACATTCCTGTCCGTGCACCGCTCGGACCTCTTCGAACGGGCTGGCCTCGGCGTCAACCATCTCGGGAACCGCAGGATAAGGCCCGGTTACGCCGAATTTACCAATCGTCCAATGCGCTCCCGCAGCCCCTCCCGGCGCCCTGCATAAAACTCCAGGAAACCGGTAATCTCCCAGGGAACATCGCCAAGCTGATGACGACCACAGTAACTCTGGCGTGCTTGGTCATTCAGGCAATGCACCTCCAGCCATTGCGCCGGCAGGGTTGTCCGTTTCTCGTTGTTGACCGACCGGTCCAGCAACTGGAGATTTGCGATGCGTTCGCAATGGTCACGGAACTCCTCAACCCGCTCGTCGTCAACACCGGCAGCTTTCAGCCGGGTAGGGGTGAATTGGCTCTTGGGAAATATATGGTCGATGTCGGACCCGTCGCGTGAGCCGAGATCAGGGAACAACATGGTCAGCAAGGGGAAAACGCGCCGGTCGCCCAACCGCATATCTGCCAGGTCCTCGATTTCTTCCTCTCCGAAGTCCAGGGATTTGCCCCGCTGTGCCATAACCCGCCGAAGCTCTGCTGCCGGAAACTCGCTACTGTCAGAATTGCGGATAACTCCCCGCAACGCCGTCAACAAAGTATCCAGACCACTGCCCCAAATCCCGGACGCTTTCAGGATGGACCGGGTCAACCAACCCCGAATTGTACCCCGATCATTAATGTAGTGGTCGCTGGTCTCGAAGTCCCGCGGCGCACCCCTCTTGTAAAGGTAGTAAGCGATAGGCAACAGGGAGTTGGTGGCCTGGATGGTCCTGCTGTCGAACCCGAAACTATCCACCAACTCCACCATTTCCAGCAGCGCCTGGCGGATATTGGGCCAGCTCTCCTCCAGCACCGCCATGTTGTCGTGGGTGAAGTTTTCCACCCGGAACCCCACGCTGGCTATATCGGTCAACATAAGCCCGGCTTTCAACACAAAGTCGGCGTTAAATGATAATCCGGGCCGGACCTGGTTCATTTCGTCGACTAGTCCGTGGACTTCCCTCCTGGCGTCACGGGTCTTCCACTGCGACACCGCAATGCTCAACAGGAGATTGGAGTAAGAAAGGGGTGTCCCGCCACTATTGCAACGGATGAATATGCTCAGGACTCGCTCTATGTCCTGGCTCTTCTCCTCATAGTAGGCCACCACCTGTTCGACACGAACCGCCTGGTACAGACGATCGAGGGTTCGAAACGCAAGCCTATGCTGATCCCGGTCAAGGCCCTTATCCAAAAGCCAATCATTCATGTCGGGACCGGATTCGAGACGCAGGATATCCGATACTTTGAACCATAGGCGGGCATCCTCAATCCCGATACTGTCCTCATCAATGAATTCGAAGGTGTACCTGCTCCCTTCTTCATCCGGATCGGGCGATGCCAACAAATCAAGTGCAAGCACTCGCCTTGGAAAGGCATCCCAACTATTCCACCACTTGTACGGTAATTTGATGGCCATCGCCCCGCGCAGGGCAACATTGAACGCGGTCAAGCGTTGCTGACCGTCAAGGACGGCAGTCAGTGGTTTGTCATTGACGGGTCCCAATTCAGGGCAATGGGGATTATCACGCTGGTGGTACTCCCGAACGAAGTCGTACCAGCGATACTGGCCAGAATTCTCCGGCGCAACCCGCCAGAACATAAACTCGCCGAAAGGGTAGCCCTGCATTAGGCTGTCGAACAAGTTGCAAACCTGCTCGGGCCGCCAGACAAACTCCCGTTGGATTGCCGGCAGGACATACTCGTGCGATGCAATGCTGTCCAATGCCTCTTTGATAGTGCCGCCCTGTTGGTGCATTTGCTTTCCCTTCTTTTATGAGGTCCAGGGCAGACACCATCAGCGGGATGTGACGGACGCGGAATTAAATCAGGCTCCCGACCATCCTGCCTATGCTACCAACCTCGGTTCTGGTGAACGCCCCTAGCAGCAAGCCAGGCCTAAAGCGCCAGCCTGAACCTCAGCGTGCAGGTTCTTGATTTTGCGTAGCTTGTTAGGCGGAAGGCACCGGTACCGCCCGGGGAGCGGGGACGGCGGTGTTCACCGAAGGCTGGAGGTCCGGCGTCAAGTCGGCCTCGGACATCAAGGGAGCGTAGTCACCCAGGAGCCGGTAGCACTCCTTGCGGTAGAAATCGGGAAGCACCTCGGACTCACGGTCATGAAAGGCCCTGAACTGCCGGTCGTCAACCAGGTTCTTCAGGATCTTGCGGAATCCTCCGATCGACGTCTTGGCCCGAAGCGTCCGGCCGACATAGAGTCCCCTCAAGGTCCAGCTTTCGGTAATGCTAAGGCGGCGCCAGAGCATCGCCTTGGTTGTGTAGTGCTCCAGCATGTCGACCAGCTTTTCGTAATAGCTCACCGGGTCGTAATTCTTTAGCTTGAACACGAGGTAGGGGAGGTAATAGAACATGAAGGGCATGGGCCGCAGGACCCGGTCCTCCTTCAGGAAGTCGTCGTAGAGGGGGGTCCCGCCGAATGGGACCGGAATGTTGATCAAGGGCCAAGCAAACGGAGTGCGGTCCATGAATTCCTTGGTCAGCTCGACGGGCTCATCCCCTTCATCGTGGTCCAGGCCAAAGATGAAATTGACCTGGATCCCTCTGATGTATTCATGGATAAGCTCCAGGTGGTCGACGATGGAATTGAGCTTCCTTGCGCCGGACTGCGTCCCAACGCCCGCCTTGTTCGAATAGCTCGACCACGACTCGATAGCGGGAGCAACGTAGAAACAGTTCGTCCGTTGAAGCCTCTTAAGCCGCTGTTCCTTCAGAAGTGATAGGGATGACTCGATAATATAGGGACTTTGCGACCCATCCGGAAGCCGATCGATGACCGCCAGGGTCTGATCAAACTTCACCCCAAAATTGGGGTCGTGGAAAGCGACTTTGACTCCTGCGACTTCCTTGGACAGGTAACGCATGTCGGCCTCGAGGTGATCGGCCGGCAACAGGGCGTAGGGGTTGTTCCAGTCGGTGCAGAAGTTGCAGTCGTACGGGCAACCGACGCTAGACAGCACAGGGACGATGGATGTCGAGTAGGGCTTGTCGTCCGAGAACGTCGAGGTCCTGATCTCGGGCATGCGTTGTTCAACGGTCGGTAACTCCGTCAAGACCTTCTCGCTGGAGATCATGGTCCCGGTCCGGCAGCCACCCGTGAGAATATCGACGATGAGGTCCCGGTCGCATTGGAGCACGACCAGGTCAAAGAACCGAAGGCAATCGTGGGGGAACGACTTGGAGTGCCCCCCGCCGATGACCGTGAGCGTCCCTTCCGACTTGTAGACCTTTGCCAGGGCATAGGCGAGAGGGGCCGCACGCGTGATACAGGCGACAAATATGACGTCGAGGTCGCCCGGAAGAAGCTTCTTGGGGTCAGCCTGGCCATAGAAGGTACTGTAGAAAACCTCGTGACCCATCTCCCGGCACCAAACCGAGACAGCCTGGGGCATGATGGAAGACTGGGGCTTGGTCATGAAGTGGTTGCCGATTAGCTCCTTCCAGCTTCCGGCCCTGGAAGGCACGAGGAGTTCGAGGATTCCGATGCGCAAGGCGTACCTCTTCTAAGCCAACCTGTAATCGGCTACGGTCCGACAACGCAACGAGCCCCGCAGCGCTATCGAACCCGCCGGGTGCGCACCCCGGCTTCAGCGAGGACCGGGCGATCAGCTTACTGAAGAAACCACCAGCGCCCTGCGTCGACCGGGCCAAGGGCGCTGGCGTGTGACAGGATACCATGAAAGGGCTCTTAGGCCGCACGGACCTCCCCCTGGGCAGCCGTATAATCCCGGCCATGCCCCAGGGAGGTGTGCGGTGCCTGATTTAGAGGACAGGGTCGCAATGCTGGAAGCGAAAGTCCACCGGCTGGAAGACGAGGTCGAAGTACGGAACGTCCTCATCAGCTACGGGTTCGCCGCGGACACGGGTGATGCCGGACGCGTCGGCCAGCGATTCACGGAGGATGGGGTCTACGACGTCTCGGGCCGGGCAGTCATGGACGGTAGGGCCGATGTCGAGAAGATGATCCTCGGCCCCGGTCATCAGTCGCTACTTCCGAACTGTGCCCACACGTTTGGCCCTTCCGTGGTCAAGATCGATGGCGACGGGGCTCGCGTCACAGGGTACACCCGGACGTACCATCGCTCCGGCGACGACTACGGCTTGTGGAGGCTATCTTTCACCAACGTCGAGATGGTGAGACGAGACGGCCGGTGGCGGATCGCCCGCCGGACCAACCGGCTTGTCGGGTCGGAAGAGGCCGGAGCGGTGTTCAGGCAGGGCCTCGCCGACCTCGAGGGTTAGCACGCTCTGCGTGCTCCTCTCCCGCAACCACATGAGCCTTGGTTCGGGCCGCGTCTCAGGGCGATCAGGTCTCAACAGCCGAGCAGACCGCGGCGGACCACATCTTCGGAAAGCACGTCACGCCCTAGTCTGAGGCCGTGTTCACACTAGCTGTGCGGCAAAGGCTTGCCAAAGGCGTGGCGGGGCTAAGGTGCCCGGCGGGCAGCGTCTCAGATTCCTCGGCTGCGCCTCGGAATCACTATGGCCTTGTGAAGGCCACGTAAGGGGATGAAAACAGGGCGGCGTCCCAGGACCGGGCCGGAGGCGGGTTTCAAACCCGCCTCTACGAAACAACGGTGCGGCGGTGCCCATTTTCATAGCAATGACATGGGGGAGCGCTTCATGACACGGGGGAGCGCTTTTCGTGTAGCGCGAGCATAGTGTAAACAGGCCCTAGGCTTGGAGCTCGTGCCTCGACGTCAGCTCGAACCAATGGCCCTCGGGGTCACGGCCGCACGTTGTCGTGGGCTTGCCGGGACCCCAGTCAACAGGCGGTGATCGGAACCAGATGCCCGCGGACCTGAGCCGATCGTATTCCGCCTGGACATCGTCACAGAAAAATGCCAGGTGGGTCCCCCCCAAATCTCTGGGGTCCATGTCGAACGGCCGCTCCTTGAGGTTGCCGTAGTCGACCAGCTCGATCCGAAAGCCACCCATCTGCACCCACGCGACCCGGACAGTCATATTGCCCAGCGTACTCTGGCCGCCCTCCACCTCCCACACGACGTCCATCCCGAGGAGATCACGATAGAACCATACCGCACGGTCCAGGTCCTCGACGGTCCGGCCGCAGTGTCCGTGGGAGAGGCGGCCAAACAGCCCCCCCGAACCGTGCTCGCGGCACAGCTCGATCCAGTGGCCGTCCCGGTCCCGGCCATAGCTGATCTGGGACGACCCCTGCGGCTCAGACCTGAACCAGAACCCCATCGACCTCATCCGGTCGTATTCCGCCTGGACATCGGAGCAGAAGAAGGCCGCGTGGCATCCTCCCAGCTGCCTTGGGTCCATATCGAAGTTGCGTTCCTTGGCGTTCCCATAGTCGACGAGCTCGAGCTGGAAATCGCCTAGCCGCAGCAACCTGACCTCTGCGGAGATGCCTGCCAGGTGGGTGCCTACGCTCGCCGGGTCGTCCGCTCGCTGGCCCGCCGCGTGGATGACCTCCATGCCCAGGAAGTCCCGGTAGAGCGCCAGGGCGCGGTCCATGTTCTCGACCGTGAGTCCCGCGTGGGCATGGGACAATGCCATCTCAACCTCCTCGAGGGCTGGGCTTAATCACAATCCTGATGCTGGGGTGTCCTGATCGAGGCAAAAGGGCCGCTCAATAGGAGCTTCACAGCAGCGTCTCTACCCGCAAGGCGGCCCGCCGTTTTCCGTGCCTCAAGCCTCGACGCCACCTCGGCTGCCGTCTCAAGCGGGTCGGCGTCGAGGTAGTACAGGAAGACGCGCCAATTGGCGGCATCCTCCAACCCTGGGCTGCTGGCGACGCCGGCACCCCTACTCTTGAATGAGTAGCAGCCGGTGACTCCCCTTACGGTCAGCATGTCCGGGATGTGGACCTCGTCATACCAGCGTACCGCCTCCTCCTGCCCGGAAGCAGCCACCTCGATCATGTCGATGTAGACGCCCCGGTCGGGCCGGTACGGCAGCGCCTCCGGGGAAATGACGGTACTGGGAGCCACATAGCAGTCGAGGATGTCGTAGTGGCCGGCCATTGGAATCCCCCGGTCCTCGTACATCCGCCCCAGGTGAGTGACACGGGCCCCGAGGGCCCCGAGGGCCCCGAAATCCCCGATCACCCGATCGACCGGGTCCGTGAACAGGTAGTACATCAAATACTGGGAGCCGGCGAACGCGGGGTGGTCCGCGAACCGGGCCTCCCGATAGCTCCGGGGAGCCACGTAACGCTTCCCGACGGCAACCCCTGGAAGGGCCATGTTTTCCGGGATGTGATCGCTGCTGTGCCACCAGTTCCAATCGACGTGGCTCGGGGTCCACACCTCGCCGAGGGCAAAGAAACCCGCCTTCAGCTTGTTCATCTCACCTCCAGCGGCACGTATTCCCGGAACAGGCGGCCCCGCGGCCCTCCGCTGGCGGGGAGTATAGGCACGTGGTAGGCTTCGGGCAACGAGCCGATCATGGGCATTCATAAGCGTCGAGTCAGGAGGAGACGATGGGCACCTTCGGCGTCATTTCAGCGGACTCTCACGTTTATGAGCCTCCGCATCTCTGGCCTCAGTACATCGACCCTGAGTTCAAGGACCGTGCGCCACACGTCATCCAGGACGGCGCTGACGAGAAATACGTCATCGACGGTCTAGGGGCTTCGACGTTCGGGCTCAACGCTATGGCGGGCAAGAAGTCGGAAGACCTCAGCCCCGGCTCCAAACATGCGGAAGGGCCGAGGGGCGGCTGGGACCCCGAGGCCAGGGTCAAGGACATGGACCTCGACGGTATCGACGCGGAGGTCCTCTATCCGAGCATGTTCAATCTGTTCCGCGTGCCCGATTCCGCCTATCAGGCCGCCTGCTTCCGGGCCTATAACGACTGGCTCGCCGACCTGTGCGGCTCACATCCCGAACGCCTCACAGGGGTGGGCCTGATCCCACTCGAGGACGCCGACTCCGGCGCTGGAGAGCTGCGCCGTGTGGCAAAGAAGGGCCTCCGAAGCGGTATGATCGCCTGCGCGGCGAGGGACGACCGGCCCTTCAGCGACCCGAGCTACGACCCCCTGTGGGCCGAGGCCGAGGCGTTGGGGATGCCCGTAGCGCTCCACGCGATCACCGAGGCAGAGCGCCCGGCCGCCGGCTACGAGTTCATGGTGACGTACAGCACTATGCCCGTCATCACCCAGCGGTCACTCGCGGTGTTCATCGCCGGAGGTGTCTTGGAGCGCCACCCCAACCTCAAGATCGTCTCGGTCGAGAACGACATTGGCTGGGCCGGCACGTTCCTCAGGCGGCTCGACCATGCCTTCGAACGCCACCGTTTCTGGAGCGGCAGCGGCACCCGTCTCACCAAGCGCCCCAGCGAGTACTTCCAGCGACAGGTCCTGATGACTTTCCAGGAGGACAAGCCCGGGATTGCCGCCCGGGATTTCATCGGCGTCGATAGCCTGATGTGGGCGTCCGACTACCCCCATTCCGACAGCACGTGGCCGGAGTCAAGACGGTTCATCCAGGAGCAGTTTGGGGACCTTCCCGGAGAAGAGCGGGACAAGATCGTGCACGGAAATGCCGCGGCCCTATACGGGCTGTCCTGACGACTGGTGGTCCTGGACATCGTCGCAAGACGAAAAACACCCCCGGCGTGTTTTGGGGGAGACCTGCGCTAGCTCTTCAGGTAGGACTTGATCACCTTGCCCCCCCACTCGTCGCCGCCGACCATCCGGCGGTAGCGGAGGGTGAGGTACCACTCGCCGTCTCTTTTCTCGAACTCACAGTGGTTGTAGCCGCAGCTCCACGGGAGGAACATCTGCCCCGCGAGCTCTGCGCGGGCCCCCTGGATCTTGATCCCTTCCACTCCCATCCGGACCATTACGATGGAATAGAACTCGGCCCACGCCTTGTTCCCATCGACGCGGATGTAGAAGTTCACGCAGATATGCTGCGACTTGTTCTCGATGGTCTTGTGACCCCGGGGGTCCGTGATGACCCCGTACAACAGGTCCTCCGACCCCTCGAACCGGCGGGCCGGCCCCAGGTCGTAGACTCCTTTATCGGTCCAAGTATTGACCCAGTCCATTGAGCGCCCGAGGTCCGCGTTGAAACCGTACCTAGCTATGCACTCGCGGACCTTCTCCGTATCTTCGAGTACCTGCAGGCGTTTCTCGACGGATTCCAGCCTATTGCTCAACTCGATAGTGGCCGCTCCGGCCGTTGTCGTGGTCATCTCAGCCCCTTTCTATCGTTCGTGATGCGTACCCCCGTCATCGCTGGCAAGCCGCGGGGAATGATAATGCCACTGGTCCGGCACTCCCTCAACCCGCCGTGATCGTTGCGACGGCGCGGTCCCAACGTGCTCTGCGGGGCCCTAATCAAGCCTGAACACACTCATCGCATTCTCCCGCAGGAATTTGGGCCACACATGCTCCCTGAGCGCGAGACCTTCCAGCTCGGCCTGCATCCGGTCGTACGGCAGCCCGGGATAGTACCCAGCGAACATCACCTTGCCGGCCCCCCGGGTGTTTGCGTAGTGCACGACGTCCCTCGGATAGTGCCGCGGCGTGAACGCCGAAGTCATGTAGTACAGGTTCGGCCACTTCAGCATCAGCTTGACGCACATGGCCTCCCACGGCTCGCCGCCGTGCATCATGACGATCTTCATCTCTGGAAAGAACCATAGAGGCTCGTCCAGGGAGATGGGGTCCGACGCGGAGCTTGGAAGCCGGGGACCCGGCACCCCGACGTTCATCGCGATGGGCAGGTCGAGTTCGATGGCCTTCCCGTAGATCGGGTAATAGGCTTTGTCGTTGGGCGGAAGCTGGTTACCGTACGGGGTCACGTACAAGCCTTTAATCTGAGGGTTGCCGCGAGCGATGTCCTCGATCCTGCGCACCGCCTCCATCCCCTCTTTCGGTCTCACGTAGAGCTTGCCGAACAGGCGCTCAGGGTAGCGCTCCAACACGCGCAGGCCAGGCGCGGGGTCCTCCGAGTCCACCAGGACCAGGGCCTTCTCGACGCCGTACTCGTCCATCATCGCGATCGTGCTTTCGGGAGTGTCGCCGGCGGCGATTCGTCCGGGCGAGTCCGCAAAGTGGTGCTGGGCCGGGTGGAGATAGGTACGGCTGTCGGAGTCGCGGAAAAGCAGAGGCCCCATCCTGGAAGGATCGTGGGGCCCTTTCTCCATGCCCGGCCACCGGGGGTACATGCTGCAATCGACGGCCGGTATCCCTTTGACCAGTCCGTTCGTTACCATACCGCAGCCCCCGCCGTTTCACCCCGCCCCGCGGAAACGACGGGGTCCATCTGTGGACCGCAACCACCTGGCTTTCGGCGCGGCGGTTTTCTCAGAAGTCTCATATCAGCCCACGCGACCCCTTCTATGAGCGCGGGACGCAAAGGGGCGGGCCAGAGACCCGCCCCGTGAAACGTTCTCGTGTTGCCAGAGCGATTAGCCGCCGTCGATGCCAAAGAACCGGGAGGCGTTCTCGTTGAGGACCATCTTCGTCTCCGACTCGGGCCATCCCCGGGTCTGGTTGGCGATGCTCTGCCGGGAGTTGGGCCAGTCGGAGCCTGAGTGGGGATAGTCGGAGGACCACATGATGTTCTCCAGGATCAGGTCCCTGGAGCGGAGCCCGTAGTTGTCCTCCTGGAAGGTGGCCCATACGTGGTCCCTGACGTACTCGCTTGGGAGCCGCTCCAGGTGTCCGTTGCTCCAGAAGCGGTGCCGGACGTAGTTGAAGTCCGTCTGCTCCATAAAGAAGGGCAGCCACCCGATACCGACCTCGGCGAGCCCCAGACGCAATTTCGGGTGCCGCTGGAAGACGCCGCCCAAGACGAAGTGGGAGAGAATGGGGACCGTGGGTACGGCCTGCCGGCCGACGTTGAGCCGGGGTAGGGTCAGCCCGGCCATGGTGTCCTTGACGACCTCGTCATCGGTCATGTCCTCGACCTCGCCGCCATCGGAAAACCCCACATGGATAGTCACGGGCATGTCCATCTCTTCCATGAGGCCCCAGAACGGGTCGTCGACGTCGTGCCGGGGCGTATCGTGCCCGTTGGGGAAGGCGGTGAGCTGGATCCCTCGGATGCCGGGGAGGTCTCGAAGCCGCTTGGCCTCGTTCATGGCGTCCTCCACGCCTGTCACGGGAAGGGTCGCGAGGCCCCAAAGCTTGTCGCGGTCTGCCAGAGAAAACTCGTTCATCCAGTCGTTGTAGGCCTGGACGCAAGTGATCTGCAGGTCACGGTCGCTACGGGAATAGACCTGCGCCCCACCCATCACGAAGGACGGGTACAGCACGTGGGTATCGATCATATCGACGGCCATGTCCTTGAACCGCTCCTCGGGCACCCATGCCCCCGGGGAAAGCTCCTCGTAGCCCTCGCAGAAGAGGGTCCACTGGACCGGCGAAACGCCAAGAACGTTGAGCGTAGGAGAAACGGACTTGAGCTCCTTGCCTCCCTCGAACGACCAGGCGGCGCCACCATGAGGGGCCTTGATAAGCTTCGGCGCCCTGTCCTTGAGACGCTGGGGCACCCGCTTCTCCCAGAGGTCCGGGGCCTCGTTAATATGCGTGTCTCCGTCGATGATCCGGTATTCCATCGTTACTCCTTGCCTGGGCTCAATCGTTTGGGCGACTATTGACGCCCCCTAATGGGAGGGCAGCCCCATGGCCTTCACCCGGGGGCCCTTCGCGATTATAGCGTGTGGGGGCCGCGGCCCCGTGAGGCTGGGTCACGGCGATTCGGACAGGAAAGGCGCACCGGAGCCGTTGGATCAGTGGGCCAAAGAGGGCCAGCGCCGGCGCTCATACTCGGTAATCTCTTGTTCGTTCTCGAGGGTCAGGCCGATGTCGTCCAGGCCGTTGAGCAAACAATAGCGGCGGAACTCGTCTACTTCGAACCCAAGTGAGCGATCCCGGCCGTCAACGATAGTCATCGCTTCCAAGCTCACCGTCAGCTTGTATCCCGACCCGGCCGTTGCCCTGGCCATCAGCCCCCGCACAGCGGCCTCGTCCAAGACTACAGTCAAGAGACCGTTCTGGAAGCAGTTGCCGCGAAAGATGTCGGCGAAGCTGGGGGCAATGATGGCCCGGAACCCGTAGTCCATCAACGCCCATGGAGCATGCTCTCGGGACGAACCCGACCCAAAGTTCCTACCCGCCAAGAGGATGCTCGCACCTTGATAACCAGGAGCGTTGAGCTCGAAATCAGCGTTCGGGGAGCCGTCCGGGTGAAACCTCCAGTCGAAGAAAAGGGCATCCTCGTACCCCGTGCGCTCAATCCGCTTAAGGAACTGCTTTGGAACGATTTGGTCTGTGTCGACGTTGTCACGGTCCAGGACCGCGACAAGGCCGGTGTGCTCGACGAAAGGCTGCATGTGGTCTTCTCCAGTACACAGGGCAGCTTGCCAAGCCGATTATACAGGGGACGGCCGACAGCGGCAGCGAAGACAGACGCGGGAACGCCGCCTATCGCAGGCCATGGCCGGACGGAGAGGACTTCTACCCGGAAGCGAGATCGCGGATGACGTCGACCAGCATGAGCACGGCTACGCCGTAGAGGACCACGGCGAAAATGGTACGGAGCCCTTTTTCCCGGAGGCGCGCGCCAAGCCGCGTTCCAGTGGCGGACCCGGCCAAGGCACCAATGAGGATAGGCCACCCGTTCTCGAAGCCCAGCTCACCGAATCCCAGGTGTCCAATGATCCCTGAGACGGAGTTCATGGCTATGACGAGGAGCGAGGTGCCAACAGCCAGGCTCATGGGGAGGCCCAGGACCAGGACCAGCGTCGGGACGATGAGGAATCCTCCACCGACTCCGAAGAATCCCGTCACGATTCCGAGCGCGGCCCCCGTGGTGATGACTTTCGGCAACCAGGTCGGTGAATGCTCGAGCGCGGGATTCCCCTTGGTGTCTTCCTTTGGGATGCGCAAGTAGACGATCGTCGCAGCGACGAGCACGACCAGCGCAAGCAGCAGGAGAATGACCTTTTCCGGCGCTTGCACGTGCAGCCAGGAGCCAAGGACCGCGCCGGCGATGCCCATCCCGCCAAGCGCCAGCCCGACCCGGACCCTGGTCCGGCCTGCGCGCAGATTCAAGAAGAACCCCAGTGCCGCGCTGGCCCCAACGATGATCAGCGCAGTCCCCGTTGCCTCCTGGACGCTCAGGTCGGCGATGAAGATCAAAGCGGGGACCGCAAGGACTGACCCGCCTGCGCCTATGGTGCCCAGCACGAGGCCGATGCCGAGACCCAGCAACACCCCGACGAGGAGCTCCATCAAGCGGCGATCGGGCTGAGGCTGGCGTCGCCTCCGCCGGTACTGGTGAGCGGACAAGAACCTATTCCCGTCATGAGCAGGCGACTTTCGCCGTGGCCTGGCGCCATTCCCTGGTGCCGAGCGGGCCGGGGTTTCCGGATCCGCGGCGCCACCTATGCGGTTGGGCCGCAGTCCCTCGATGTGATACCGGACTGAGGCGTGAGGGTCAAGCGCCCCAGAGCCCCGCGCACTTCTGGTTGACGCCCCTCATCCCGAGCAAGTACAGTACGCGAAGGATAGGCGGTCACTGGAAGACGCCTAAGATCGGCCGTCTTCGAAGCCAGGAGGTCACGGATGGGACAACAGCTGCCGCGGTTCGTCGCGAGGGTAGACACGTCGGCACTACCCGCTCCGATATCCCAAGCGTTTCTGGGCTTGATCAGGTCCATCTGGGACCACGGAAAGCTCGATGGACAGCTGAGGGAGATGATCAGAGTACGCTCTGCCTACCTGGCCAACTGCCGACAGTGAAAGATCACCCGTACTGCTGAGGGTCAGCAGGCAGGACTCACAAACGAGAAGATCGTCAAGGTAGCCGATTACGAAAACTCCGACCTCTCCGAGCGAGAGAAATCCGCGCTTCGCTATGCAGATTATGTGAAGTACAATCCCCAGGGCGTCACTGATGAGTTCATGGCGGACCTCAAGCAGCACTTCTCTGACGCGGAGATCTGCGAGATCGGGTACATCCTCCTGGCCTACGGGGGAGCCCATAACTTCCTGTCTTCCATCAAGGAGGACGTTGTCGACGAGAACGGGCAGAGTCTCGTCTCCGAAGGCGGCTTCGGCCTCGAGGGATTCCCGCTGGTCTTCAACACCCATCAGGCCAAGACGGTGTACCAGGCCACGGAGCACCGCTCCTTTGAGGCGCCGCTCCCATCGGTGCCCTTCATGACCGACGTGGAGGCCCCAGAGGAAGTCCCAGAGCGGACGACCTCGTCGCAGGCAGCCGCGCGCTAGCCTTCACGGGCGCGAGGTCAGGCCTCCCCGGCTAGCGGGGATTCTGGTTGGCGGCGGCCAAAGTGAGCCTTTGGTCGAGCGCCTGCTGCGAGCAGCCCGGCCAGGGCGGGTAGGCTTGGGGGTCGGCGCGCTCGGCGGGAATCGTCGCGGCCACGAGGCGGATGGCCGCCATCCGCCGGAGAGGGCTCCCTCGGAGCGAACGTCCTAGAGCTTCGCGATCACATCGTTGGCGTACGTTTCAAGACCAGCCCGGATCTGATCGCCCGTCGCATCGGGGCCGACCGGGCCGTGGGGCGACACCCCCAATCGCGTCACCCCGATTTCTTCATACCGCTTGACCGTGTCGATGGCCGGCGCGGCGCCGACGGAAATCGAGATATTGAACGGCAGGTGGTCCCGGCCGGCCTCTTTCCTTGCTTCCCGGAGGCGCTGGAGCATCAATTTCAGCTCCTCATCGGACAGGGCTGTGGGTATCCAGCCATCGCCCTCCCTGGCCGCCCTGCGCAGAGCCGCCATGGTGGAGCCGCCGAACTCTATGGGTATGGGCCTTTGCACTGGCTTGGGCTCGAACTTCACTGGGGGGAACGAATAGTGCTCGCCCCGATACTCGACGGTATCCTCGGTCCAGAGGCGCCGGAGAATCTCGGTAATCTCCGTGGACCGCGGCCCGCGGCTCTTGAAGTCCTGGCCCGCGGCTTCGAACTCCTCCGGCCACCAACCAACTCCCGCGCCGAGAAGGGCTCTCCCTTCCGACACGATGTCCAACGTCGCAACGGCCCGGGCTGTGACGAAGGGGTGCCGCAGCGGGAGGATGTACACATTGGTCCCGAACTTGATCCTCTGCGTGACCGAAGCCAGGGAGCTCAGAAGCGCCCACGGGTCGAACCAGGGCCAGTCGGGCTCGAAAGGCGGAAGCTTGCTCTCAGAGTATGGATAGTTCGCGGATATCTCGGTGAGGGGCATCAGGTGGTCGGAGCACCACAGCATGTCGTACCCCAACTCGTCCGCATGCCGCGCCAGTACCGGCAAGAGATTAGGTTTGAGTCCAAAGAGCCCCACTCCGAACTGCACGTTGGTCCTCCAGAATCCGCCGACGGTGTGGCCCAGACTATACCATGCGCCGAGCCGCAGCCTGACAGCCCCGGCGTGCGTTTACTGGCATTCGGGGGAGGCGTTCGCGGTCACGTCCAGCATCGATCCGGACCTGATTGGACTTGTTGATGAGGTCCGCTATCGCTGCCAGAGTTCGGTCCGACCTCTTTCCGCGTCCGGGCGGTGAGGTGAACGGGCGGGTCTAGGCCCGGCCGTTCACCGGGGCGGCAGCCTCGCCGTCGCGCGCCTGGCCGGCCTCGCTGTTGGTATACACGGGACACGTGACGCAACCCACGTGCCGCTCCACCTTGGCCCCCACCTGAAACATCCCCCGGGCAACCTGATAGTTCTCGTTGTTCCAGACGCTGTCCACCGAGTCATGGGTAACGTTTCCGAAATCGTCGCCCTTGTCAGTGAGGTAGCAGCAGGGCGCATACCCGCCATCCCAGTTGATGACGCTGCTCCGCCAGAGACGCCAGCAGCGCGCCCCCTTCTCCTCGTAGGGGCGATCGAAGGGGTGCTGCCGCATGTATTCCTCGATCCCGGTGGGCATCCACTTCCGGGCCACCTCCGTATCTTGCTCTCCCAACGGGAAGTCCACTTTCTTGAAATATATCCCATCGACCCCTACCGTCCGGGCTTTCGCGCTGGCCTCCGGTATCTGGTGCTGGTTTTGGCGCATCACGATGAACTGCCACTCAAGGTACGGGGTCTTGGACTTCAGCCTCCGCTTCGTCTCCACCAAGAGCTCAAGGTTGGCCATCACCCTGTCCAACCTTCCACCCACTCGGTACTGCTCGTACACCTCCTGGGTGATGCCGTCGATGGAGATGATCATGGTGTCGAGGCCCGCTCTGACGACCCGTTCGGCCATTTCGGTTGTCAAAGGCTTGTTCAGGTTGGTGCTAATGGTGGTCGCGATCCTGGCGTTGTGGGCGTATTCGATAAAACGGTCGATTTCCTTATTCAGAAAGGGCTCACCCCAGCTATAGAGAGTCAACCAGACGCAGTAGTCCTTGACCTCATCGATGACCTTGGCGAACGTGCCGAAGTGCATGGTCCCTTTGTCGCGATGGACGGTCCCGAGGCCCGTATGACACAACGGGCACTTGAGCTGGCAGATGTTCGTGGTATCGATCTCCCACTCATAGGGATAGCCTTTGACCTTGGTCCGCCCCTTGAGGTACTGGACCTCGACGCGCCAGAAGTTGAGGAACTTCTTCCACTTGAAGTAGCGCATAGCCGCGCGCATCTGGTTCCGCTGCCGGGTGCCGGCCACGGAGCCGATCGTCGTGCTGTTGACTTGGAGGGTCTTCTCCAGCAGCTTGATCACGCTGAGGACGAGAAGGGAGATCATCGACGCAAGCGACTCTGTGATTCCAGAAGGCCAGCGCGGAGGGGCCGATCCGGAGCCGACGCTACGGGTCGGGACTGACAGGGAGTCGCCGGGAATGCCCAGATGTTGGTCCTGGTTGATGGGCATGGCCGTGATTCTCCAGTTTCGGCACGTCAACGCCGGCAGAGCCTCGTTGACAGACCTCTATGGTATCACCACCACGACAGCGCGGCATCGATGCTTCGCCGGGGCTCTCGGTCAGACGAAACGGCAGAACGGATGCCATGGACAGACGGCGCGCTTTCGGGTTGACACGGCGGGAGTGGAATCCTACAGTCGATTCGAATGGTCGCTGCGGCTCGGCCCCAGAGACTGGCTATTCCAATTGAAAGAGGTGAGCCCGTTGGCTAGAGAATACAAGATCATCTCCGCCGATTCCCACGTGAACCCGGTCCCCACGATGTACGCCGAGCGGTTGCCTGCGCGCTTTCGCGATCGGGCCCCGCGACTGGAGCAGCGAGGCAGCTCGCAGGTGATGGTTTTCGAGGGTCAGGACAAGCGGTTCACCTTACTGACGTCCGCCGCGGGGAAGAAGTTCGAGGACTATGAGTTTGTGGGTGAGAACTTCGAAGACGGGCGAAAGGGAGGCTGGGACCCCCACGCCCGGATAGAGGACATGGAGATCGACGGCGTGGATGCCGAGGTGCTCTACGGGAGCGCGCTGGGCGGCGGCAGCGAGCTCCGGGCCGAGGACCCGGAGTTCCACTACGCGCTCATGCAGGCCTATAACGATTGGACCGCCGATTTCTGCCGGGCCTATCCGGACCGCCTGGTCGGCATTGCCGACATTCCTTTCCGGGACCTCGACCTTGCCATCGCGGAGGCGAAGAGGGCCCGCGACAACGGCATGCGAGGCGTCCTGGTCCCGGCGATCCCCGCGTTCGACGGCGACCCTCCGGAAAACAAGCCCTACACGGACCCATGGTATGAGCCTCTCTGGAGTGCCTTGGAAGACCTCCAGATGCCGATCCACTTCCACCTGGGGGCAAGGCCCCTGACCCGCGGAATGCGAGAGCAGCAGCTCATCGCCGCATTGAGCTGCGACAAGTCCATGATGTCCGAGCCCATCACCAGCTTCATCTTTTCCGGCGCGTTGGACCGCCATCCGGGGCTACGGATCGTCTCGGTGGAGGGAGAGGTTGGCTGGATGGCCTTCCTTGTCCCATGGATGGACAACATGTACGAGCGTCACCGCCATTGGACGGGGGCCCATTTGCCCGAGCTTCCCAGCTTCTATTTCCAGCGGCAGGTGCGCGGGTCGTTCATCAACGACGCCCTGGGGGTCCGCGAGCGCCACACCATTGGACTCGACTGCATCATGTGGTCCAGCGACTATCCGCACAGTGACAGCATCTGGCCCCACTCGCAGGAATGGATCACCGAGAACCTTGCCGGGGTACCCGCCGACGAGCGGCACAAGATCGTCTGCGGTAACGCCGTGGACCTCTACGGGCTGGCTTAGCCCTCGGACCCAGAAGCTGCGACCCAAAGATCCAGGTCCCAGGGGGACCGGGCGTGGCTTGGGCCATCTTCGCGGGCGCTAGTCGTCGGCACTAGTCTCGCGGCACGTGCTTCGTCGGCAGGTTGCGGTCGTGGTCCTCGAAGCCGGTGGACCTGTAGAAGGCCTGAGCAGCGGCGAGTCCGCCGCAGGTCCGATGGGCCGCGGCTAACCGAACTTGTATATCCTCGCCGCGTTGGACGCCACCATCATCGCCTTCTCGTCGTCTGGCACGCCTTTGAACAGGTACTCGAATGCCTTCCGCGAGTTCGGCCACGTACTGTTCCCGTGTGGGTAGTCGTTCGACCACATGAGGTTCTCAACGCCCGGCCAATACCGGGCCTCGACCCCGCTGCGGTCCCAGATGAAGGTCATGGCGACGTTCCGCCGGAAATAATCGCTGGGCAGGGTATCTCCATCCTTGATGGAATACTCTTGGGCGACTCTGCGAATATCCTCCCGGAACGTCCTGTCCATGATCTCCAGGAAGTAGGGCGCCCACCCGACGTCGTTCTCCGATGACACGACTCTTAACCGTGGGAACCGCTGGAAGACCCCCCCAAAGACCAGGTTGGCCAGCGAGCGCTGGGCTTCGGCCGGACGGAAGATGTCGTCGGTCGGCGAGTCGGTCAACCTCAAAGGCGTTTTGCCCGAGACCAGGTGGAGGCTGATTGGGACCTCCAGGTCCTCCGCAGCCCCCCAGAATCGGTCGTACTCGCCCCCGGAGTATAGCCTCGGGTCGTCGCCGGCCACGGCGATCATGGCCCCCGCCAAGCCCAACTTCTTGACCCTGCCGAGCTCCGCAATCGCAGCGTCTCCATCGTCCGTATCCAAAGTGGCGATGCCCTTGAGCCGGTCGGGGTAGGCGGAGCAAAAATCGCCGATCCAGGTGTTGTAGGCCTCAAGGCATGACCGCCGGAGCTCCGAGTCCTGGAGCTGGTACAGGCGCATGGCGATGGTGGGGTAGATCACCTCAGCGTCAACCCCATCCGTCTCCATGTCCCCGAGCCGGGAGGTGGGGTCGTAGGCCCCGGGGTACACGTCTTCGATGGTCGCGCCCCACTCCGCCTCCGGCTTGCCGGCCCTGGACATGCGCGCCGGAGCCATCAGCGCCTGGCCCTCGCACCAGAAATTATCGAGGCCGTTGTCGCCCCGCTCGACGTGGGGCGCCCGGTCGCGGAGCCGGGCGGGAAGCAGATCGAGCCAGAGGTCCGCAGGCTCGACGACGTGAGAGTCCGCTGAAATCACGCTGTGACTGCTCATATGCGTCTCCAGATTCTTCCGGGGGACCAGCCGCAACGCTGGCAAGGACGACTACTCCACCAGGGTCGCTTAAATGACGCCTTTCTGCCTGAAGCGCTCTATGTCATCCCACCCATACCCATGCTCCAATAGGACCTCTTCGGTATGCTCACCGTACTGAGGAGCAACTGACCGGGGGCCTCCGGGGGTCTCGCTCAGCTTGATCGGCACGCCGACCTGCTTGAGCGTTCCGAACGTGGGGTGCTGCAGCTCAGCGAGGTACTCGTTTTCAATGACCTGGGGGTCCTCCACCAACTCGGCGTAGCTTTGCACGGGTTCGCAGAATTGCCCGTGGGCCCTCAGCACCTTGAGCCACTCTTCCAAGGGCCTCTGTGAGAAGGTGCGATCGAGGAATTCGGTAAGCTCTTGGGCGTTGGCGGCGCGGCTGGCCGCGTCACAATACCTTAGGTCATCTTGAATGTACTCCGCATCCAAGGCCTTGCAGAGGCTGGGCCAGAACCGGTCCCCTTGAGTCGCAGCCAGGGAGACCCACCGGCCGTCGGAGCATTTGTACGTATTCATAAGCGGGTTGCTCCGCCCGGCGCGAGGGGCGGTCTGGGATGCACTCCCGTTCATGAGATACGTGTTGATTGCCAGGGCCTGGAGGATGATCTGACCGCCGAGCTGGGAGACCTGGACGTGCTGTCCGACCCCATAACGCTCCCGGGCAAGGACGCCGAGCAGCACCCCTTGGGCGAGAATGATCGCCCCAGTCTGGTCTGCGATTGCTCCTCCTCCCTTGGGGACCACCTCATCACCCGGGAAAGAAGAGTGATAAGCGAACCCGCCGCGCGACTGGCCAAGAGGGTCGAGGATGGGGTCTCGGGCGTCGGGGCCCTTTGGGCCCAATCCGGAGACCGAGGCATAGACGATGTTCGGGTTGTAGCCCTTGACGGTCTCGTAATCGACTCCGAGCTTCTCGACCACACCCACTCGGAAGTTCTGAACGATCACGTCGGCCTTCTTGGCCATGGTGTAGAAGACCTCGCGGCCCTCTTCGGTGTTGAGGGCCAGGGTCATCGCCCGCTTGTTGCGGTTCATCGTCTCGAAGTAGGCATTGACGGGATGAGGGCGGGACGAGGTCGATACGCCCCGCCCCGGGTCTCCCTTGACGGGGTCCTCGATCTTGATTACCTCCGCCCCCATGTCGGAGAGCATCACGGTCCCCCAGGGGCCGTTCTGATAGAACGTCATCTCGACGATCTTGATCCCATCGAGCGGTGGTCTCATCAATGACCCTCCAAGTCCCGCGCAACATCGGCGTCGCCGTCCCGGATGATGCCGTTGTAGCAGCCCCATCGAACGGAGTCAACCGGCAACGGGTGCCTCGAGTCCCGGTAGCGGCAACCGGGATTCAGCCTCGCTGTTTCCGAGACCAACGGTGACACCGTATCGCTCGAAGGACCCTGCCCGAGGGACGGCGGGCGGGCCTGGTCCGATCAGGACCTGTCCAGGCATTGCCAGGCCATGCTGTTGCGAGTAAAGAAGCCTGAGCCGTACGGGCATTGGTGGATTGCCCAGACGGCTCATGGGCCATCCACGCATATCCTGCGGCGACCTGCCGCAGTCCCCGGACAAGCTCCCAAGAATCGAAGGGTTTGAGGAGCAGGCGGTGTCGCGGCACTCCGTAACCCCGGGTCGCCCGGTCTTGGTCCACCGCTACCGGAGAGCCGCCTCGGCGACCGAGCGCTCCGAGAAGTCTGGGCCGGCGCCCACTGGTCGAAATAAGACCTGCGACCCAGCCTTGCTCAGGGAGCTCGCCACCATTCGAGCCACTTGCCCAAAGGCATCTCCAGCAGGACGTCCCGGAGATGGCCATCCAGGTCTTTGGCGTGTCCTGGGAGCAGCCCCTCCTTTACGAAGCCAACACGCTCGGCCGCATCGATTGCCTGGTGCTCCTTTTCAACTACTGCCTCCAACAGCAAGCGGTCCAGATCGTTGTCGTTGGCAATGGCCGCTAACTCCTGGAGCATCGTCATCCCAAGGCCGGCTTCCCGGTAATCGGGGGCCACGGTGATACGCACTTGGCCGACATGCCTCCGGGCGCCGACCCTGCTCCGGTGGAGTGTCGCGTCGGCGACGACCTGACCTCCAGAGAGCGCCAGGACCTGAAGGACCCGGTCGTAGTCCAGCGTCGTGGCCCACTCATGAATGAGCTGTGGAGACGCAACGTCACCCTTGAGGTAGAACCGGTCCTCTGACGGGAGCTTCCTGAAGAACGCCAGCAGGGCCTCTTCATCCGCTTCGGTCATCGGTCTTAGTGTCACCCTCGTCCCATCCCCAAGGTCGACATCCTTGGGGTACGCTGTCAACTGATACACATGGGCCTTGAGGATTTCCGACCTCCCTTTTCTCCGTCTCTGATCCGTTCTTTGGCCTAAGGGTCTTCGACGGACGCTTTGTGGCCATCTGGGCCCCATCATCGCGCCTTCGTTGGTCCATGGCCGCAACCTAGCTGCTTGTCCCTGCCTGCGGATGAGGTTGCGGCCGGACCAAGAGGACCGGGCGGTGGGACGAGCACATCACCCGGTCCGCAACACTTCCCAGCACCCAGCGGCCGACTCCCGACCGCCCATGGGTGGACATGACGATCAGACCCTCGGCGTCATTCGCCGCGAAGTCCACGATCTCGGCAGCGGCGCGCCCATTGAGCCGATGACCTAAAACTCGGATGTTCCCGCCAAGGTCATCGCCGATCCTCGCGAGGTAGTCATCGGCAGCCACGTTCATTTGTTCCTCGATGCGGGGATCGAAGTCCTGGGAATAGGGCTCGTACTCGAGGTATGCGAGGGGGACGGCAGGGACGACCCGCAGCAAGGCGACTTCCAGACCGAGCTTGCCGGCCAGGGCTCCTGCAGTCGGCAGGGAGGATTCGGACAACGGTGAGCCATCCAGCGGCACGATCACCCTGCGAAGCTCTGGGGAGCCGCTCTCAGGTCCATCGGGACCGGATGGTCGAAGGAGGAGCATGGGCAGCTTCGTTAAGTGCAGGACTCGATCGGTCGTGCTGCCGGCCCTCCATCGTCCCAGCCCCGACCGCCCGTGAGTGGCCATCGCGATGAGGTCGTAGGCATAGGACTCTGCGTAATCGACGATGCCCGTCCACGGCACCCCCGTAACGATGTCGTAGTCCACGGATCCGATGCCTGCGCCGGTCAACCTCGCCTGGATATCGTCCAGATATTCTTGCGGGGTGACTGGCGGCGCCTCAGGGTCTCTGTGCAGCATCGCCCCCTTCGAGTCCCAGTCCTCGCGGCTGGCCACGTAGAGGGCGGTCACGGTAGCTTCCGAGCCCTTGGCAATCTGTGCGACATAGGGAATAACGCCCTCCCCCAGAGTGGAGCCGTCCACGGGGAGCAAAACCTTCTCGAAGGGTTGCACGTTGGTCCTCCTTATATTGCCGAGGCCGGAACGCTCGCCGGCAGGACATCCATCGGCCCTCTTGTCCGCCTGGCCCCTCGGGCCGCTGGTGTGCCCAAGTGCCCAGAACCTGCTATCCAGGGGCGCTCTCAATCCAACGCATTCGCAGCAAGAGGGCCGCCGCATGGGTCGGACTGACGCGGCCCAAGGGCGGCATTCATCCGGCTGCGGCGCCGAGGCGTTCGCAGCTTATCATTCTATGCTTGCATGCTGCATCACCTCTACGCTTTCCCGGCAATCGGCGAGCTACCCGAACGGTCCCCGCTCAGGTTAGCCGCGGCACGTGAGCGACGCGTGAAGGCACGCGGGGCATGCGTGAGAGAGGTGTGAAACACCCAGCCCAGACGCCGCCTCGAACCTGGCTTTGGCGAGCCCTGGCGCGGTTCCTCCGAATGGACCGAAGCCAGAATCCAGCTTGGGGCTGGTATGATAATAGCTGGCGGAGCGAACCGCTTACGTCCGGCCGAGGCTATCACGCCGCCCGATCCCTCCAGGAGACACATTCGATGGCCAACATGATCAGCATGTCCGACCTCTCCCGAGGCCTCATCCTGGAGATAGATGGCAGTCTGTGGACCATCCTCGAGTACCAGAACTTCAAGACCGGCAAGGGGAACTCCGAAGCGCGCATGCGGATGAAGCTCCGCGACATCAAGACCGGGTACACGCAAGACCGGACCTTCCGCACCGATGAGAAGGTGGCGAAGGCGGCCGTGGAGAGCAGGGGAGCTCAGTTCACCTACGACGAGGACAGTCTCTACCACTTCATGGACATGGAGACCTACGACGAGCAGATCGTTTCGGCTGACCTACTTGGCCAGGGGTCCAACTACCTGGTTGAAGGGATGGAGGTCGAGCTGCTCATGCACAACGACACTCCCGTGTCGTTGCAGCTTCCGATAACGGTGGATCTCACCATCGCTGATACGGACCCCGGTTTCAAGGGTGACACGGCCTCGGCCAGCAACAAGAAGGCCACCCTCGAGACGGGGCTCTCAGTCGACGTGCCCATGTTCGTGAACCCGGGCGACAAGGTGAAGATCGATACGAGAAGCGCGAGCTACATCAGCCGCGTGTAACGGTTGACCCGGCAAACATCTCCGAGAGCTGCCGGGTTGCGGGGCAGGGGTCTATATCCCCATCGCTTCGACCAGCTCTTTCACGGCGCCAGCCGACTTCTTGAACTCGGCTTCTTCCTGAGCCGTCAACTCGATCTCGATGATCTGCTCGACACCCATTCCCCCAAGTTTGACCGGGACACCGACGAACAACCCCTTGACCCCGTATTCGCCATCGAGGTAAGTCGTACACGGGAGGACCCGCTTCTTGTCGAGCAGGATTGCCTCCACCATCTCGGCGCCCGCCGCTGACGGAGCATAGTAAGCGCTCCCGGTCTTGAGATGGGCCACGATCTCCGCCCCTCCGTCCCGGGTCCGCTGGACGATGGAGTCCAGCCGCTCCTTGGAAATCAGACTGGAGACCGGGATTCCGCCTACGCTGGCGTATCGAATAAGGGGGACCATACTGTCGCCATGGCCGCCGAGGACGTTCGCATGGACGTCTTCGACAGCGACGTCGAGCTCCTCGGCAAGAAATGTCCTGAACCTGGCGGTGTCGAGAATGCCGGCCATGCCGACGACCCTGTTCTTGGGGAACCGGCTCTCATGCAGAGTCAACTGGGCCATAGCGTCGAGGGGATTGCTGATCACAACGATGATCGTTTCAGGAGAGTGCTTCACGACCTCTTTGGTTACGCTCGAAACGATTTTCTGATTGGTGAAGAGGAGATCATCCCGGCTC
This sequence comes from Dehalococcoidia bacterium, assembly GCA_965220155.1. Classification (GTDB taxonomy): domain Bacteria; phylum Chloroflexota; class Dehalococcoidia; order SHYB01; family SHYB01. The sequence continues at coordinate 125,116 of OZ244810.1, forward strand.
ATGCCGGGCTTGCGGGCGATCCCGGCGGTGATGACGACGACATCGGACCCGGCCGTCTCTTCATAGGTCGTCACACCGGTGACCATGGTATCGAACCCCACCAGGGGGCCCGACTCCAACATGTCAAGCCCTTTCCCCTGGGGCAAGCCGTCGATTACGTCGACGAGGACGACGTCGGCATAGCCCTTTTCCAGGACTCGCTGGGCCAGGGTCGCCCCGACGTTCCCTGCGCCCACAACCGTTACTTTGCTGCGCATGAGTGCTCCACGCGTCCCGTCATAGGGTTGGCACGGGCCCTAACCGGCTAAGCGACACCGGCGCGCCGTGCAGAAAGGGGGAGCCCTTTTGGCGCCCCCAGATGCACCCCGGGCGTCAGACGGCAACGAAGCTCTGCCATTTGGAGTCCAGATGAGGGTCCTGCACCGTGTCCAGCACATAGTCGCCGAACTCCTTGCCGGTCGCTCCCGTATCCCGTCCCGTCATCACGACTTTCTTCTCGTACTGCCCGCAAACATCCAGCGCCTGCGTTAGCCGCCGGCCGGTGTCCTGGTAGCCGATGTGCTCCAGCAGCATGGCCCCCGCGCGGATCATGGAGGCTGGGTCCGCGTACTTGGCCCTTCCTTCTCGCACCATGCGCGGCGCACTTCCGTGGATGGCCTCGAACATGGCGTATTTGTTCCCCACGTTGGCGCTTCCGGCGGTCCCCACACCGCCCTGCATCTCCGCGGCCTCGTCAGTCAGAATATCGCCATACAGGTTCGGCATGACCAGGACCTGAAAGTCCTTGCGGCGTTTCGTGTCGAGCAGCTTCGCGGTCATGATGTCGATGTACCAGCCCTCCCACGAGATCCCGGGGTAGTCCTTCGCGACCTCCCGGGCGCAGTCGAGGAAGAGGCCGTCGGTGGTCTTGACGACATTGGCCTTTGTCACAACCGTCACGCTGGTCTTTCCGTTGGCCTTGGCGTACTCAAAGGCCATGCGCGCGATCCTCTGCGAACCTGGGGCCGAGATGACTTTGAAGTCGACCGCCAGGTCTGGAGTTACCTCCACTCCCTGGCTGCCGACGGCGTATACGTCCTCGGTGTTCTCTCGGAAGAAGGTCCAGTCGATTCCCTCACGCGGGATTTTTACGGGCCTGATGTTGGCGAAGAGGTCCAGCTCTTTTCTCATCGCGACGTTGCAGCTTTCGATGTTGGGCCACTCGTCGCCCTTCTCCGGCGTTGTCGTGGGGCCCTTCAGCGTGACGTGACAATCCCTGATCTCCTCGAGGACATCATCGGGGATGGCCTTCAGGTGCTTCGCCCGGTTCTCGATCGTCAGTCCGTCGATAACCCGGAAGGAGATTTTCCCGGTGGCCAGCTCCTCTTTCAGCAGGGATTCGAGAACTCGCTGAGACTCCTCCGCGATAAAGGGCCCGATGCCATCGCCACCGAGGATGCCGACCACGATGGGCGTGATCTTCGTGTAGTCGACTCGTTCCTTGTCAGACTTGACTCGATCGATCCGTGTCAGCTGCTGTTCGAGGACCTTCGCGAACTGGCTTTTTGCAGCCTCTATCGCCTGCGCACCCGTTGCCGAGATCGTCACTTCTGCCTCCTATGACGTGGGGTCTTCAGCCCGATCAGCAACCGGTCGAAGCCTTCTGAGACTGCTCGCCGAAAGGATACGCTTCCTGTATTCATTGGTCAAAGTCACCCCAAGAGTGCCACAGTCACCGAAGGTGACCCACCTAGCCTGCGATGACCGCAAGAACCTGGTCCTTGACGACCCTCGCCCCTGGAGCAACCGGCAACGAGGCGACCTTCCCCCCGATAGGGGTCGGCAGAGCGTTTTCCATCTTCATCGCCTCGAGGATGACGACAATGTCTCCGGCGCTGACGTCATCCCCCTCCTGAACAGCGTATCTGATGAGTATTCCCGGGATCGGCGCGCGGACCGCTGTCTCCCCAGGCGCCATGACTGGTGAAGCCGTTTGGGGTGGGCTAGCGCCGGCCGTCTGAGGGCTGGGCTTGGCTACCGCCGCGGTGGTGGGGGCTGATGCTCGGAATCGAGTGGCTGGCCCTGGGACCCCGCCGTTCTCCGGCTCCACCTCGACCTTGAAATATTCGCCAGCCACGTACACGTTGAAGGAACGGGTTGCAGGCCCCTTCGGAGGCGCATCGGCAACGTGGCCATTCAGATCGCTGATCGCTCCGGCTTTGACCTTGGCGATCAGCTCGTCTTCCCGGGCAGTATCGTCCAGGGTCTTCCCGTGCAACTCGGGGGGGGCAGCCCCCCGGCCGTACTTCCACTCGAGGAACTGCATGCCCGTCGTCGGGTAAAGGGCGTAGGTGAGGACATCCCCGAGGTCCTTGGCCACGGCCTCGGTCGCGTCCCTGGCCTGCGCCATCTCCGGGTCGATAGCATCGGCGGCACGGCCATCGATCGGGGTCTTGCCCTTCGGGTAGTCCCGCAATGCCAGCTCGACCAACTCCTCACTCATTGGCACCGGAGGTCTACCGTACAACCCGTACGCATAGTCCTTCATCTGGGCGGTGATCATCTTGTAACGCCCAAATAGGACATTGTTCACCGCCTGGGCTCCCACGATCTGAGAGGTCGGGGTCACCAACGGAGGGTAGCCCATATCCTTCCGTATCACGGGAAGCTCTTCGTAGACCTCTCGTATCCGGTCGAGGGCATCGGCCTCCCGAAGTTGGGAGACCAGGTTGCTGATCATCCCGCCCGGAATCTGATGCTTCAACACGGCAGTATCAATGGTGGCGGACTTCGTGGTATCCAGAAAGTCCCGGTACTTGGGCGCCACTTGCTCGAAGTGTCGGCCCAGCTTCAGGAGCGAATCCAGGTCGAGGCCTGTATCCCTCTCGGTCCCCTGAAGCGTAACGACGATGGGCTCGACAGCGGGTTGCGCGGCCCGCAGCGCTAGCGGGGCAAGGCAGGCGTCAACGATGTCGACCCCAGCTTCGGCGGCGGTCAGAACAGCCATCGACGCCATCCCGCTGGTGTAGTGCGTGTGAAGCTGGAGGGGCACTCGGAGCCTGGCCTTGAGCACCTCCACCAGGGTGCGGGCGTCGAGGGGCGCGATGATCCCCGCCATGTCCTTGATGCAGATGCTGTCCGCTCCGAGGTCCTGGTAGGCGAGCGCCTTATTGACGAAGTACTCGATGTTGAAGATGTCGCCTCCCAGCCGTCCTTCCGTCACCGAGTAGCATATGGCGGCCTGGGCGTGCTTGCCGCATTCCTTTACTGCGCGGACGGGGACCGCCAGGTTCCGCTCATCGTTGAGCGCGTCGAAGATGCGGAAGATGTCGATCCCGACATCGGCGGAGTGTGCGACGAATGCCCGAACGACATCGTCGGGGTAGTTGCGGTAGCCGACGAGGTTCTGACCACGGAGTAGCATTTGGAACGGGGTCTTCGGCATCAGCCGCTTGAGCACCCGTACCCGCTCCCATGGGTCCTCCGCCAAATAGCGGGTCATCACGTCGAACGTTGCTCCGCCCCACATTTCGACGGAGTAGAAGCCCGCTCGATCCATCTCGTCCGCGATGGGCTCGAGGTCCGCTGTCCGCATACGCGTCGCGATGGTGCACTGGTGCCCGTCCCGAAAGGTCGTATCAGTTATTTTCAGCGGACTTGGGGGGCTGGGCGGGACTGAGAGAGCCATGCTGGTGACTCCAGGTTGGCGCTGCTAACGCCAGCGCCGCGCGCGGCTGAAGCACGTTTGTGCCGTCCGGGTAGCGTTTCTGCGTCCCTGGGCCGCCCAACGGTCCACCGGGCGCGGCCCGGTGGATGCCTGCTCGTCTTGAATATATGCATTTATGGCGGCCAACGCCGCCGCCATCAGTTTCTGGTTCATTGGCTACAACGGAATGTTACCGTGCTTCTTCGGAGGAAGGGTGTCTCGCTTGTTTTGGAGCATTTCCAGGGCACGAATCAGCTTGGGCCTTGTCTCACGCGGATCAATGACATCGTCGACGAAACCACGGGAGGCGGCGACATAAGGATTAGCAAACTTGTCCCGATATTCTTCGATGAGCCGTCGTCGCGTTTCCTCCGGGTTTTCCGAACTGTTGATCTCTTCACGGGAGATGATGTTGACTGCGCCATCAGGGCCCATGACCGCGATTTCGGCTGAGGGCCACGCATAGTTGATATCCGCGCGGAGGTGCTTCGATCCCATAACCAGATACGCGCCGCCGTAGGCCTTTCTGGTGATAAGGCTGATCTTCGGCACTGTGGCCTCGGAATACGCGTAGAGCAGCTTGGCGCCGTGACGAATGATCCCGCCATGCTCCTGCGCCGTGCCGGGCATGAAACCCGGTACGTCGGTGAAGGTCACCAATGGGACGTTGAAGGCGTCACAGCATCGCACAAAACGCGCGGCTTTTACCGAGGCATCGATGTCCAGCACACCCGCCAGGTACGCCGGCTGTTGCGCGACGATACCCACGGGGCGCCCGCCCAACCGGGCAAATCCCACAATGATATTCTGGGCGTAATGCTCGTGCACCTCCATGAAATCCTGATCGTCCGATACCCTCAGGATAATGTCCTTCATATCGTATGGCTTGCTCGGATCTTCAGGGATCACGTCGAGTAAGGCCTCGTCCGTGCGGCCTGGGGGATCGGCCGTCGTGATGGCGGGAGGGTCAGCCATGTTGTTGGAAGGCAGGAAACCCAAGAGCCGGCGAACCTGTTGGAGGCACACCTCTTCGTTCTCCGAGGCGAAATGGGCGACGCCACTCTTTGCGGCATGAGCCATCGCCCCACCGAGGTCCTCGTGAGAGACCTGTTCGCCCGTCACCGCTCTGATCACATCTGGGCCGGTGATGTACATTTGCCCGATGCCTTGCGCCATGAAGATAAAGTCGGTGATGGCCGGGGAGTACACCGCGCCACCGGCGCATGGACCGAGGATTACCGAGATCTGAGGTACGACCCCAGAGGCCAGCGTGTTCCTCAGGAAGATGTCACCGTAGCCCGCCAGGCTGCCGACCCCTTCCTGGATTCGGGCTCCCCCTGAATCGTTCATCCCGATCACAGGGGCGCCCGCCTTCATGGCCATATCCATGACCTTGACAATTTTCTCTCCGACGACGTCCGAGAGGGAGCCCCCAAAGACAGTAAAGTCCTGGGAGTACGCGAAGACAAGACGGCCGTCGATGTTCCCGTAGCCGGTGACGACGGCGTCACCAGGGAATTTCTGCTTGTCCATGCCGAAATCGACGGCACGGTGAGTCACGAAGGGGTCGAGCTCTTCGAAGGTCCCCTCATCGAGGAGGAGTTCGATGCGCTCGCGGGCGGTGAGCTTGCCGCGGTTGTGCTGTGCCTCAATCCTCTTGGGACCGCCGCCTTGGCGGGCCTGTTCGCGGAGGTTCTGCAGTCCCTGGAGGCGATCAGTCTTGGCGGTCACAGCCCGGTCCAGTACTGGCTACTACGTGGTGACAAAATGGCTGATGGGGGCATTCATCAGAAGCAATCGTAACAGAGGCCCGAGCCGGCTGCAACATGAACAGGGTTATCTCCCACCCGCGGGTACGGGGATTTTCAGCCACCGGGTGCGGGGTCCGCTCATAGGCCAACCGCCTTCTCCACCCTATCATCGAGGAAACCACCCACCGTCGACCGATATCCTTTCCGCGTAGCCTTCGATGTACATCTGCAGCTCTTCAGGGTTCCCGTTGCCCCGCTCGGTTACCGCTTCCGCGGTCGTAAAGCCCGGAGCAATGGCGTTGACCAACCGATGGGATCCCACCCCCGCAATGTGGTCGGCGAACGAAGGGCGTGGGCGCGGCCAATCCCTCGGCAGGCCTCGGTGACCATCGCGACCTTTCCTTCGAGGCCCACGGCTCACCCCCAGGTTGTCTTTGGAGAACCCCAGACTCACGTCTGCCAGCCCGCTCTCGATACTCCCGGGCGCGCCAAGCGAAGACCGGCGGCGTAGAAGCTGCTCAGCACCATCGCCCGGACGAATGGATGGACCTCCAAGGGAACGCCACCTATGGGGTCGAGGCCCATCGCCGCCGACCAAGACAAGCGGGCGATATCAAGCTTGCCCAATCGCTCCAGAAGCCACGCCTGCCGTCTGAGGCGGCCGCTCAGCTTTCGACGCATTTCCTCGTCGATGATGTCGGCGGCAGCAAGAGTAATGAGCTGGTCAAGGGTTTCTTGCTCGATACAATCGTTCCTTCCGGGCGCCTGTGTATAGGCCCATTCGTCGACGAACGGCCAGACTATGTCCCGGTTAAAGACCCACTGCCGGAATTCGTTGTGGGCCAAGAGGGAGTCGGTCTGAGGCAGCAGGTCCAGCAAGGCGATATCATCCTGCTTGGCGGTATCCTCCCATGGAGCAACCTTCCAGCACACCTTAGGACTCTCCAGGACTCCGTCCCAGATGACGTAGGACATCGGAATGCGTTTCCGCTCTCGAACGTTCGTCTTTCGCGCCTCATCCAGGAATGTGCGGCAGAGCCCAGGATCGACATCAACCGGATGCAGACCCTGCGAGACCAGCTCGGCCTCGATACCCGCTAACTCGTCGTCCCTCATCGCATCGACCCCGATACAGTCCCTTATCCCCTCTGTGTCGCTGAACATAGTGGTCATGACCTTCAATTTGCCGTCAGCCCGGCGGCAGGCCACCATCACGGCTTGCTGGCCGCGGACATCCACCAGGGTTACCCAAGAACGGTAGAGCGGTCGCGGGTGCGGCACCGGCGATCTCACAAGGCTGGTGGGGACCGGATCCGGAAAGAAAGATTGAGAGCGCATGTGGAGACGCCCGTAGGCAACTCGGGCCCGCTGGCGGACCTTCGCGCTCGGATCGCCCTCCGCTACTTCTTGAAGTGCCGGCAGGGCTGAGGCGCCTCCGAGGAGATCGATAGCGTCGATGGCGGCGATGATGGCCCCTACCCGCTTGCTGTGCAGCAGAGGTTGAAGTAGCTGCAGCGAACGGGTATCTCCAGGCTCGGCGAGGGATCTGATGAGGCCGTCACGCTCTGTTGCGGGACCGCTCTCGATACTCTGCAGCAGGCTCTCAAGGAAAGACTCGTCTTGCGAGCCTTCGATGACCGCGGCCCAGACTGAGTCGAAAAGCCCCTTGGCGTCGTTGAGCTCAGCGGTGAGGCTCCCTATGTCTACCGGCTCACCAAGCCCCTCCAACACCATCGCCGCGGAGACTCGGGCTTCGTCCGACAGGCCCCGGTCCCTGAGCACGTCGCGCAGTGGAACGATGACGCGTGGTCCCGCCAGCAGCCTCAGCAGGGAAGTGGCGGTCTCGCGCTCGCGGGGGCCACCGTGTGCCAGCGCGTTCACAAGGTAGGGGGCAGATACGGAAGGGACCGCGGTGAGTCTGCGGAGGAAGGGCTTGGTGTCGGACACGCGCCACTCATTGGCGACTAACTTGAGGAAGCCGTCCTCCAGCTCCCGCTCGGTCAGTCTATCGTCTTGTCTGCTGGCGAACACTTCCTTTGCCATGTCACCCCCGGGGGCCTGGGCTCAGGCGGCTCACATTGAGGCCAGAGCCAGCACGGATGACTGGCCGGACCGCAGTGTGCCCGATAGATAAAATCAGAAATTGGTTCAAAACTCTTGACAGACCCCATCCGCCTGGAATACATTTTCGGATGAGTCTTGAACGAATTCTAGACGTCCTGCACCGGTTTGACAAGGTTTAGCCGTCGTCGGAGGAAGGAGCGAGCATGGCCGTATCGATCTCATGGCCCATCGCGGGCGAAAAGAGGACGGACTGGGAGCGGATGGTCCAGTTTTATGGGTTCTGCGAGGTGCTACCCGACCGGAACCGCCCCCAACAGGTGGAGAAGGCTTTTCGGGAGTGGGCGTTGAAGCGCCGCCTGGCGTGTGTCGAGGGCGAGAACATGGTGGCGTTCGACCCGAAGGCTTTCAATCCCAAGGACTCCCTGGACCGCGGAAAGTACTGGTTCCTGGCCCGGTATTTCCGTCCGCGAGACCGGGTCGTCTTCCAGAGAGACGTCGAGACCGCATTCAACGTGCGCTCGGTTTATGTCCTGGAGGCGATCCAGAGCTACTGGCTCACCGAGGGCATCATCCATGAAGTCAACCACGGCATGGTCCAGGTCGACCGCGACCTGCTCCGCTTGATTGGATTCAGCTATCTCGAGCTGATGCAGGCCCTGGACGGTGTGGTGAGGAAGGACTTCCTAGAGGATGTGCCCAGCGGCCATAAACTGATCGGCTCGCCTTTCTGCGATGAGTACGGGGAGCACATCATCAACTTCGAGATCCTGAAGGAGCGTTTCTTCGAAGGGGACCTCATGCTCCGGGCAGCGGGCCAGCCGATCCCCTTTTCGGAGTTGACCCGCCTGATAGGGATCGACGACTACGGCGATCTCCGCAACGTGCTTCGGGAGTCGAAGAAGCGGTACGACCTGAACATCGAAGTATCCGATGATCACATCATGTTGGGTCCCCCCAGCAGCCAGTCGATCGAAGCCCTCATAGGCAGGGAACGGTTGCACAAGGAGCAGCTAGAGGATACCGAACAGCAGCTCACCGAGCGGTTGAAGACCATCAAGGAGCTCCTCGAGCGGTACACGGTCCGGGAAGCCAGGATCCTGAACGAGCTCGAAACCCTGCGGGAAGAGGGGCGGATGGTTTGGATCAAGAGTAAGGTGGTCGACGCCGTCCAACAGCGCATCGGGGATAGCCAAAGGAAGGTGAACCAGTGAAGACAGTCTCTCAAGCGCTTCCGGCCGATAGCATCGACGCGCTGGTCGAGCAGATCGCGCCGGTGGACATGCACAGCGAGGAGCTGATTCAGTTCAAGAGCCACCTGGGCAAGCTCGACAGCAAGCAACTCCGCTCGCTTCACGAGGAGATGAAGGCCACAGCCAGAGGCAGGGGCCGCAAGATCATCCTCCGCGAACGCCTGATGAGCCGGCTGGGGACGGACTGGCTCCGCAAGCAGCAAGAGATCGTGGAAGGCGAGCTAGCCAAGATCGAAGTGTCCAAGGACACCATCGACTTCAACGTCCTGGAGCTGGAGCTCAGCAGTCAGACTTGGAGACTCGGCCGGATCACCGATGTTCCACTGCTTGAGGAACAGACGGGCAAGGACCCGATGCTGGACATGATCAAGCGGCAGCAGGCCGAGACTGAACAGCAGGCGTTCGGCCTCGATGGCGCGCTGGACGAGGAGCACCTCGAAGACCTCTTCGGTCTGCGCTAGCCGGCCGAATTGTCCCATCCGACTCAACACAAACACCTCCCCATGCCGCCCGGGATGTCCGGGCGGCACGGGGCCACGGGATAACCACAGATGGCCAAGCGGCACGTGATCGTCCTGAGCAAGACCGATGGGGACGAAGCAGTCCTCAACGCTTCAACACTGCGCCAACTCGACCGCAAGGACGGCGGCGAGATCGCAATCAAAGGTGGAACGAATTTCTATGTTCTGACAGCGATCGCGGGTGACGTCGGACCGGACCAGATCACCGTCCCCTCAAAGGCGTCACTGGTCAAGGAGGGCGACCGCCTGACCATCGAGGCCGCAAGCGGGACGGCTCACGCTGTTACCCACCATACGCCGCCGGGACTCGCCGGCCAACAGGAACCGTTCGACTGGGACCCCATCGGGGATGCGGGTTTCGACGAGATCGTCGGGATGACATCGCTGAAGGCCAGAATCGAGCAAGCCCTGTTCTATTTGTCGCATCCCGAATGGTTCCTCATCCGCAAGAGCCTTCCTCCTCGCGTCTTCCTATTGTTCGGCCCCTACGGCTCGGGCAAGACAATGTTCGCGAAGGCGATGGCAAGTCATCTCGCCAATGCCGACGGCGGCGGCATTGGGATAGACGTCAAGATGAAGATCATCAAGGCGACCGGCGTAAAGGACCCATACCTTGGTATGTCAGCACGCCATGTCCAGCAATATCTGGACGCCGCGAGGGAGCAATGTAACCAGGGTGACACAGTCCTGCTCATCCTCGATGAGATCGACTCCCTCGTCCCAACCAGGACCGGAGGCCAGACCCACGAGGAGTACCGCGATATCGTCAACACGTTCCTGCAAGAGGTCCAGGGTACCCAGGAGCTCGACACCGAGACGCGGATCCGCAAGCTTCTCCGGGACAAGAACGTTCAAGGGCTCCGCGGCCAACTGGCCGCGATGGTCCGGGACAACGGTGTGCGCGACCAGCTGGGCAACATCATGCTGCCGGAAGGGGACTGGACTGACGACGTTCGAGAAAAGATGCTCCTCCTTCGGGGCATGCTGACCGAAGCTGGGGGCGTATCGACGGTGATCATTGTTGGAACGACCAACGATCCCTGCCGGATCGACGAGGGTTTCATTTCCCGCGCCGGCGATAACACCTTTTTCGTGCCGAGACCCCCGGCCCAGGCCATCGAACAGATGCTGGCCGCCCAGCTCGACTCCGCGTTCGTCGAGCTCTCCGACCCCGAGCGGCGGACACTCGCCGAGGAAGCCTTTCAGCGCCACCTGACCGGACGAGACATCATGCTTTCATGGCTCGGGCCTCTTCGCACCATGGACCCCGGTTCCCTGACGATTACGGGATACAAGACGATCCACGAGCATATGCCCAGCCCCAACGTCGACGTGGAATGGGAGCTGGACCTCCTGGGCCGGCTTCGGGAGAGGGGCCACAGCTTCCAGGCCAAGCAGGTAGAGGACTACCTCAGAAGCTTGCCGGCCGCCGAGCAGCATGAAGCCCGCTCGCAGCCGCAGCGGCCGAAGCAGCCGGGTGAAGAGGTCACACCGCACCAGCCCCCGCTGTTCGAGGCCGGCGCCGGCCGTGTTCGGCCCGCCCAAGGCACTCGGACGAAGTAACGCCTCACTCGGAAGCCCGAACCACTTCGCTCCCACCCGGCCAGGCTGAGGTTCTCTCCGATTCGCCGGGGGCCTCTCGGGCAGTTGGCGGGCTGCTCCCCATGCATCGTAAAACGTCGCATCCTCGACCGGCCGGCGCCTGGTGGGCCGAAGCCGCCTATCGACCATCCCATCGGAATCATGACCGTTAGCTCCCTGTCGGTAGGCATGCGGACCACCATCCCCATTTCTCAATCGAAACAAAAAACTGAGCTGCTCTTGGGCGGTCGATTTGGATACAACCAGGGTTAGGTCAGGCGGATCGACGGTTATGCCGCCTCGGCCCTAATCACCGGTTCGAGCCTCCTCAGATGGGCAAACGTGGACGGTAGATGGCACCGTTGGTTTCGGGATTCTTGCGTAGTCATCCAGGGACGGCATTTTCAGTGAGAGCCCTCATTTTGTTCGCCCCCGCATCCCTGCCGGCTAAGGTCAAGTCACAGTGGCCGCTGCAGTCTGGTCCGGAATGCCTCCGATAGAATGGTTCCCCCATAGATTTCGTCTAGGGCAGAGCAGACCGTAGGGAACCGAGTCTTCAGCGTCTCGCGATCGCTGCCCACGCCCAACTCGTCCGTTACCTCAAAGTATCCGGTGCTGAACACAGCGAAGAACTCATGGACGTCGGCCATCATATGCGTTCCGGGGTACAGATCTGCGGCTATTGCTTCTGCGTAGAACTCGTTCCACTCCTTATGATCCTCGGGCGTGAAACAGAGATTTTGGATGCCGTGTGCAAATTCGTGCACGGCCACCAGTCCCCTGAAGGGATAGAAGGGATGCTGCGGTCCGAAGAGGCCCAGCACCTGCTCCTCACCTGCAGAGGAGATGGGCAGACCGGAGACTCCACCAAGCCCACGTATGTCAAAGCTGTCGCGGCTTCTCCCTGTGAAGTCCTTCGTTCCCTGCAAATGGGCGTATTCGGGCAGTGAGGTCACCGTCTGGTCCGTAGGGATGATAGCCAGTTCCGCTCCTTCCCGGACCATGCACCGGGCAATGTCCTCTCTCCCTGATAACATGGCAGCTACTATCTCCGTCCCTGCTCGCACCGCAGCGGAGTCCACCTCGCCAGCCGCCTTCACGGTCACTCCTCTCGCAGACATGAACTTCTTGTAGTACGTGGCAGGCTGAGTAGTGATCTGGAAACTGTCCAGTATGCCTTCTATCTGCTCTCTGTGCATGGCAGCGTCCCGCTCGCACATCCACAACCGTACGCGGAACGCATGGGGGTGTTCCGGAAGAATCTGTGCTACCAACAGCACTTCCTCCACGTTGAGAACACAGAACTCCGGCGAGTCCTGCACGCGATAGCGGATGCGTCTCGCCGGTTGTTCATCTCTCATGCCATCCTCCACCGCAACGATTTCGAAGAGTGGAGCGGTAGGCTGCCAGTCCCGGCGTAGCTCGTACTGAATTAGATGAAAGAACTCGTCGGCGGTGTAGCCGATCGGGAGGAGTTGTGATCGTATTGTGAGCGTGGTCCAAGGCGAGGCGCTGTGGAATAGCCCTGCGGCCATTTGACGCCATCCGTCCGGCAACCCTATGGCGGACGCGTACTCCATATCTCGTGTGGTGACGGTCTCGTCCACGCTGACGATGCGCGGTGGGGGCGTGGGTGTCGGCGTAGGTGTCGGCGTCGGTGTCGGCGTAAGTGTCGGCGTCGGGGTGGGCGTGGGTGTCGGCGTAGGCGTCGGGGTGGGCGTGGGTGTCGGCGTCGGGGTGGGCGTGGGTGTCGGCGTAGGCGTAGGTGTCGGCGTAGGCGTCGGCGTAGGCGTCGGTGGGGGCGTCGGGGTGGGCGTGGGTGTCGGCGTCGCAGCCGGCAGTGGGGCGGGCGTGGGTGTCGGGGTTGGCTCAGGGCTGGCAATAGCTGTGGCGATAGGCACCACAGTTGGCATGGTTGCAAGGGTGGGTGTGTCAGTCGGAGTCGGGCTTGGCACAGGTGCCGGGGTAGGTGTGGGTGTCGAGGTTTCTCCACATGCCGATAGCAGGGCGGCGGCCATCAAACAAAGGATCCCAATACCTGTAGTCCGAACAGCTTCTCGCATGTCTACCAACATGTCGAATGCGGATGCCAAAATGGCTTACCGCAGCGCTCCAAACTGGGGCACTGCTTAATCTACCATGCGGGATAATGCCCACCGCTCCGGCCCGACTCGTCCCCAGCGAATTGCTGTAGCGTCCTCCATCATCAGCCAAGTGTCGCACACTGGCTTTCGTCAGCGGGGCAGCAGGGGCTCGACTATATCTCTAAGAAGAGTCTCAGCGTGAAAGTTCTTGATTTTGTCAAGTCTGGTGGGGCTAACAGTCATCCTGCGCTCTGGCGCGGACCATCAGGGTGCGCAGCGGTAGACAACGGGTAGCTCAGCAACGTCGGTGACACTGGAATCCGCTCCACCGGGCCAGCGGCCGGGGCCCTATTCCATGTTGAACACACCCTGCACTGCGATGGTCACGCTGAGCTCGCCGCCGCTGATGGGGGTATCAACCGCGGTGCTCTGGACTGCTTTCAACGTTGCGTACTCCAAGACGTCGTCCACTCTGGGCGAGGCGCCGATAGATTCGCTAATGAAAACCAGGTCGCCCAGGCTGACTCCCGCGTTGTCGGCCAACTGCATGGCCTTGGCGGTCATGTCTTCTACGGCCAGCTTACGGGCCTCCACTTCCAGGGGCTTCGAGTCGTCCAGACCGAAATGAATTCCGTTGAAGCGGGCGAGGTCCCCTCCCGCCCCAACCATGTCGTCTATGACCATGCCCACCTGGTCGAGGTTCCTGATCGCCACCGAGATTTGGTTGTTGACACGGTAGCCGACCAACTCGCTCCGGTCCTTGTCCCGGTCGTATTGGTATTCGGGGTAGATGCTGAAGCGGGTGGTCTGGATGTCCCGCTCCTCGATTCCCCGGGCCGTCAGGGCCTTCATCAAGGCGTCCATGGCCTCGGCCGCCATGCCAAGGGCCTCCGGCACTGTCTTGGCCACGGCCTCGACACCTCCGCTGATGGTGGCGATGTCCGGCGCGGCAGTCATCCGGCCCACCCCGGTCACCCAGATGCCGGATTGCTTATCGTTGGAAGCTTGGTAAGAGCCTTCCAGCTTGGTGAGCGCTTGGTCCACGCGCTCCTCGATGCGCATGACTTGGGCGGCGCTTTCGCCGGACGGTTGGGTGGGGGTGTCGTTGGAGTTGCATGCGCTGGCTACAAGGAACAGCGCCAACATCCCGGCCAGCGCCGCCGGTAGGCTGTTCCTGTTTATATAAGTCCACAGTCTGTTCATCCCTCACCTCCTGAGTTGTTCGGAAGTTATGACGTAACCGCCCGGCGATATGTTCCCGGTGCCGTTGCCCGCGCCGAGGTCGCGGCGGGAACTGGTCTAGGGGTTGACGTGAGGGCCGCGGTGCCGGTTGGGGGCGGGACGGGGTGATGCCGTTGATGTGGCTGGTGGCGTCGACGTTGGGCTGGTACCTGAGCAGGCCGCCGGGGTTAGGCCTCCAGACGCCGGCGGCCTGAAGGCCAGGCATGCTGGCTCCCTAGCGTATCACTCCGTCACGGCGGAACGCCTCGATTGCGGAGCGGGCGTATCCGAGCTCCGACAACACCTCATCCGTATGTTGCCCCATCAACGGCGCCGGCCGCGTGATCTTGCCCGGCATTCCGGAAAGGTTGAGGGGGATTCCCGTCATCTCGGCTCGGCCCAATGCGGGATGATCGACGTCCGCCACAAAGTCGTTGGCAACGACCTGGGCATTGTCGAAGACCTCTTCCCGGGAGTTGATTGGGGTCACAGGGACGTCGTGCTCTTCGAGCAGGCGGACCCATTCATCCCGGGTCTTTCCGGCAAAGATGCCCGTGAGCTTCCTTATAAGGTAGTCCGAATGCTCGGCCCGGCCCAAGCCGGTGGCATAGTCAGGATTGTCGACGAGCTCCGGGTCGCCAATAACCCTGTACATGTTGTGGAACTGCTTATCTCCAACCGGTACCGGAAGCACCCAGAGGCCGTCCGAGCAGAGATAGGGCTTCGAGACCGCCTGCCTGGGCTCCTGCGCCGGTCCGGCGCTATCCGTTGCCAAGCGGACCAGGTGGACGTGCTGGATCGCGATGGCGGTCTGCAGCAGCGAGGTCTGGACCTTTTGCCCTCTTCCCGTCGTCATCCGCGCCAACAGTGCCAAGGCCACGCCATATGCCATGATGATGCCTGCGGCCCCGTCGGTCGCGAACATGCCGGGGCCTATCGGCTCCCCGTTGGCGTCCCGACGGTGCATTTGGCCGGCAAGGCCCTGACAGACCAGGTCGTAGCCTCCCTGGTCCCCCATCGGCCCCTCTTGCCCGTAAGGGGAGACGTGGACGTAGACAAGCCCGGGGTTTAGAGGCTCCAGGTCCTCGTACCGGAGTCCAAGCCGCTCGGTCGCGCCAGCTCGGAAGTTGTGTATGAGCACGTCTGATCGCTCGATGAGTTTCCGGAGAATCTCACCGCCATCCGGAGTCCGTATGTCCACCACCATGCCGCGCTTGCTTCTGTTGACGACCAGGAAGGAGGGGCTCTCATTGCCGTGTTCCGGCCTGTCGGTGAAACGCCGGCACTCGTCGCCGGCCGGAGGCTCGATTTTGATGACTTCGGCGCCCTGGTCAGCCAGGTACATCCCCGCCGTGGGCGCGGCCCACATGCCCGCAAGCTCCACGACCTTCACACCCTCCAGCGCCCTCATCATCGTCGACCTCACCCCCATCAGAGTCGGTGATTATTGTAAGCGGGATTTCTGTCTTCCGGCAGGACCGAGTCCAGCGTTGACATCGGGCCCCACGTATGATGGCATAGGGAAGACGCTCCGACACCCCATCGGCCCAACAGAAACAGCAGTGAGGGAATCGATGAAGAGCAAGATGGAAGAAAAGATGGAGGACATCATCGCCAAGGACCCCGAAAGGGACGCGGTCCGCCGGGCGTTGCAGCCTCCTCGGGAGGAAAAGGGCGCTGGGCATTATGTCGACTGCGATGCCCACGTTCAGGAGAAGCCGGACACGTGGACACGCCGCATGTCGGAGAAGAAGTGGGGAGACAATATCCCCCATCTCGTCGACCGTAACGGCGGTCAGACCTGGCTCATCGGCGGCGAGGTCATCGGCCGCGACACACCGAGCAACTGCTGCGCACTGTTCCCCGACCACCTCTCGGAGCCAACCCGTTGGGACGAGATCCCTGAGGGTGTTTACGACCCCCATGAGCGAATGAAGCTCATGGACTCCCAGGGCATCGATGCCGCGATCCTCTATCCGAACGTACCAACGGGCCCTACTGGAGAGAACTTCCGGAAACTGGACCGGGAGTTCCAGCTCGATTGCGTGCAGGCCTATAACGACTACCTCGTCGAAGAGTGGCATGAGGTAGCCCCAGACCGCTTTGCCCCCCTCGTTCTGCTGCCGTATGGGGATATGGAGGTCATGGTGGGCGAGGTGGCGCGCTCGGTGAAGCGCGGCCACCGCGGCGTCATCGTCCTGGCTGTACGGGACCTCCCCCACCTCGCCGATCCCTATTGGAACCCCCTGTGGTCGGTGATCCAGGAGTTGGATGTCAACGTCAACTATCACCCCGGTGCCGGGGGTGGTTCCAAGTCATTGAATCTGGACATGCCCGCGGGGGTCGACCACAGAAGGGCCATGGGCGGCACAGTCGGCAGTCACTTCAGCGGCATCGCCCAGGACTTTGCCAACTTGCTGGTCTCAGGCGTGCCCGACAAGTACCCCAACATCCGGTTCGTCGCAGCGGAAAGCGGACTCGGTTGGGTCCCCTTCGTTTTGGAGGCGGCCGATTGGAACTGGGAGCGTTACCACCTGGAGGAGGAAGGGGTGCTACGGAAACCCAGCCAGATCTTCCAGGACCAGTGCTTCATTAATTTCTGGTACGAGCGCCACGGCCTGGAGAACTACAAGGACGTGATCGGCATCGACAAGATCATGTGGGAGACCGATTTCCCTCACCAGACCTCTCTGTACCCCGACACCGAAAAGTTTGTGTCCTACGTCTTCTCATGTGTCTCTGCGGAGGACAAGAAGAAGATCCTGACCGATACACCGCGCAAGGTTTACGGCCTGGGACCAAACGGCGGCTAGACCCCGCCCGACGATCTCAGAAGACTACCGTCCGTCCTTCAGGCGCGATGAACGCCAAAGGGCGGGCGGCCCGTGTTAGGAGCCGGTGATGGCAGCGACCCCACGTGTCCTTTCCGCCGACGATCACATTCAGGAGCCCCCCGATCTCTGGACGAGTCGTCTTTCAAAGAAAAAATGGGGCGGCCGCGTGCCCCATTTGGTCCGCCAATCCAATGGGCGGGACCGGTGGGTGATCGACGGGAAGGTCTTGGACAAGCCGCTGCTGGCTCCCATGGATGGGGCACCGTTTGAGCCCAAGACATGGGCCGAGGTTCCCGAAAGCACCTACGAGCCCAAGGCACGCCTGCAGGCGATGGACCGGGACGGGGTGCATGGGCAGGTACTGTATCCATGGGTTTCGGGGGTGAGCGGGGAAGTCTTGGCTGGAATCGAGGACGCCAAGCTCCAGGAAGCGTGCATTCGCGCCTACAACGATTGGCTCCTGGACACCTGGGCTTCGGCAAGCGACAGGTTCATACCGCAATGCGTCCTCCCTGTTACTTCTGTCCGGTCAGCGGTCAAGGAAATGGAGCGGGCGGTGACAAAAGGTCATCGGGCGGCGGTCATGCATCCGATTCCCTGGCACATAAACAAGGAGCTTCCGCACCTCTACCTGGCCGATTGGGACCCATTCTGGGCCAAGGCGGTAGAGCTCGACGTTCCCATCTGCTGGCACTCGGGCGCCTGGGATGAGATGGGGATGATGGACCTCTATGAGAAGGCGGGTCCACTGGCCACGCGCTCCATGGACAACATCCGCAGACCCCAGGGGTCCAACACCATCCTGGGCAACTTCATCTTCATGGGCATCCCGGAGCGCTTTCCTGAGCTGAAGGTCATCTTCGCCGCCAGCGGGGTCAATTGGGTCTCCTTCCTGCTCGAGGTGTCCGACTACGAATGGGACCGCATCTGCAGGAGAGGAATCCTCCCTTACCCAATGGACATGGCCCCGTCCCTGGTCTTCCGCCGCAATTGCCACGTGACCATGTGGTTCGAAAAGGCGGGGCTCAGCCAGCGCTCTTACTTGGGCGTGAACAATATCCTGTGGCAATCCGAGTTCCCGATCGACACGTCAACATGGCCCCGATCGAAGGAAGTGATCAAGCGGAACTTCGCGGGCATCCCTCAGGCCGACCGCGACAAGATCTTGGGCGGCAACGTCGCGAAGCTTTATAAACTCCCGGCATAGCCCCGCAGCCCCCTTCCGGGATTCCCGGCGCTCTTCGCCTTCGAAGCCGTAGGCGAGGATCCTCCCCTTTTGACGCGGTCGATTTCAGCGCTTAGGCCAAGCGCTGGCCCGCCGGCCCCTCACCGAGCGCTCCGCCCACTCACCCGCGACACTCACCCGTGAAATGCGTCGCCCCGCCTCCAAGAACTCACCCGAGAGGCCCACCTTGCGTGCTCCCTTATCATGAATCCGGCCCACTAGGACGGCCGAACTGATATGCCTTACGCAGGAGGAAAACGATGCCGGCGCTGCTTTACGACCGTCACCCCGAGGGGCACTACGCCATCTTCACACTCAATCGTCCCGACCAGCTCAATGCGCAAAACCGCCAGATGGGTATGGAGTTCGAGGCGGCGCTCCAAGAGTTCGAGGTGGACCCCGAGATGCATTGCGGCGTCGTGACGGGGGCCGGACGGGCCTTCTCAGCCGGCGCCGACCTCAAGGAGATGACGGTACGCAACACCGAAGTGGCTGCTACCGAGGCGGCGTTCGAGGCGGGTGAAATATCCCGGGAGGAGCGCAACGAGCGCCTTGCTGCCTGGACCCGTCCATTTGGGAGCGGGTTCCGGCTTTCCTCCAACCCAAAACCCTTCATCGGCGCTATCAACGGGCTCTGCATCGCCGCCGGGATGGAGCGCGCCACCGACTGCGACATCCGCATCGCTTCGACCGAGTCCTACTTCGGCCTCTTCGAGGTCAAGCGCGGAATCATGGCCGCCTTCGCCATCGAGCACCTTCCGCGCATCATGCCCTATGGGGACGTCCTGTACTTGTTGCTTACGGCCGACACCATTTCGGCCGAGGACGCCTATCGAGTAGGCTTCGTGCGAGAGCTGTTGCCCCCGGACCGCGTCATGCCACGGGCGATTGAGATCGCGGAGATGATCGGGCGAAACGCGCCTCTGGCCGTGCAGGGGAGCAAGAGCGTGGCATCGTTCTGGCGGCGCCACGGGATGGAGGAGCAGTCCAGGCTGAATGAATGGGTGCGGAAGCACGTCTGGGGATCGGAAGACGCAAAGGAAGGTCCTCGAGCTTTCGCAGAGAAGCGCGACGCGGTTTGGAAAGGGCGCTAAGACCCTTTCGCTGCACCAGCCTGGGCAGTAGTGTGGTCGTGGGGACCCGGCTCCTTTGGTCAACAGGGATTCGACCACCGCCCAGGAATCGGCCAATCGCCCGCCCGATTCGTTGATGGAGCTCCCTGATGCAAAGAGACAACGCCAATGCTTCCGCCCTTGGGCCGTACCGTATTCTGGACCTGACCGAAGAAGGGTACCTGTGGTGCGGCAGGCTCCTGGCCGACCTGGGCGCCGACGTCATCAAGATCGAGCCGCCTGAAGGCAGCAACACTCGGACCCTGACCCCTCTCGCGGGAGACATCGCCGGCCCTCACGAGAGCCTGTTCTGGTGGGAGTACTGCCTGAACAAGCGCTCGGTCACTCTTGACATCGAGTCGCCCGAGGGCCGCTCGCGGTTCCTGGAGCTGGCGGCCAGCGCCGACGTGGTCCTCGAGTCCTTCGCGCCGGGGTACCTGGAGGGGCTGGGGATTGGTTACGAGAGTCTCAGGGCCCGCGACCCTGGCATTATCGTGGCATCCATGACCCCTTTCGGACAGTCGGGGCCACACGCCGATTACAAGGCCACCGACATCGTTTGCTGGTCGATGGGGGGGATGCAGTATGCCTCCGGGGACGAGGACAGGCCCCCGGTGAGGGTCAGCTTCCCCCAAGCCCAGATTCACGCAGGCGCACAGGCGGCCGCCGGCACCATGATCGCACTATGGCAACGGCACCGGTCCGGAGCGGGGCAGCGCGTCGACGTCTCCGCGCAGGAGGCCGTTATCTGGAGCACCATGAACGTCCCGCCGATGCCTGCGCTCCACGGGGAAGACGTAGAGCGCGGTGGGGGTACGCGGAAGCGGGGGGGCATCACCTCCAAGACGGTATTCGGCTGCAAAGATGGGTTCCTGTCCGGGGTTATTGGGGGAGGGCTCGCTGGCGGCAGGTCCATGACAGCACTAGTCCGGTGGATGGACTCGGCGGGATTCGCCACCGAAGCAATGAAGGCGCGCGACTGGCCAGCATGGGACCTGTATGCCGTGCTTGCTACAGGAGGCGATGACGCGGCGGAGTTCCAGGCCGCCCAGGCCCGAGTTGCGGAGTTCTTCAGCGACAAGAGCAAGGCGGAGATATTCGATCGCGCTGTGCAAGACTCCATCATTGTCGCCCCGTGTAACACGCCGGTGGACATCGGAGAAAGCGTGCAGCTCGCCGCGCGGGAGTTCTGGACGGAGGTGCAACAGGGCTCAGGCGCACCGGCGAAGTTCCCTGGGCCCTATGTAAAGCTTAGCGAAACGCCTCTTTCGATCCGGCGGCCGGCCCCGTCGGTTGGTCAGCACAACGAAGAGGTCTTCTCGAGCCTCTCTGCCCGCGACAAGGGACGAACTGGTGATGTACCAGACCCAACTTCCCTGCCCTTCGCAGGATTGAAAGTCCTCGATCTCTCATGGGTCGCGGTTGGGCCCCTGACGATGAAGTACCTGGCCGACCACGGGGCTACGGTCATCCGCGTCGAATCGGTCACGCGGCCCGACCCCGCCCGAAGCGTACCCCCCTTCGGAGGGGCCCAACCGGGCTTCAACCGGAGCCAGTTCCCGGCCAACTTCAACACGAGCAAGCACGGCCTGGGCCTGAACCTGACGAAGCCTGAGGCAAGGGACTTGATCAGGCTGATCCTGAGGGAATGGCGGCCGGACATCCTGGCGGAGAGCTTCACACCCAAGGCCATGAAGGGCTGGGGGCTGGACTACCTATCGGTCCGGGAGTTCCGGCCGGACATCGTGTATTACAGCACCTGCCAGACCGGGCAGTATGGCCCCCACGCGATGTTCGGCGGCTACGGCGGGCAGGCGGCGGCTATGGCCGGTTTCTTCCACCTGACAGGATGGCCGGACCGGGAGCCCGCGGGAACGTATGGCGCCTACACTGATTTCGTGAACCCGCCCAACGGCCTGGCGGCCGTCATCTCGGCCCTGGAGTTCCGGCGCCGCACGGGCAAGGGCCAGCACATCGACCTCTCCCAGTTCGAATGCGCGGTGCACTACAGCGGCCCCACTGTGCTGGACTACACGATCAACGGCCGCCTATTCGACCGCCGGGGAAATCTGGACGATGCCTACGTGCCCCACAATGTTTACCCCTGCAAGCAGCGGAACCCGCCCCGACCGGGCGGGTCATGGTGCGCAATCGCGGTGACCTCGGACGAGGAGTGGAGGGGCCTGTTGGCCGCCATGGGGGACCCCGGCTGGGGGAGCGAACCCCGGTTCGCGACCTTCGCGGAGAGGAAACAGAACGAGGCCGATCTCGACCGGCTCATCGGTGAATGGACGACACACAGGGACGCCGGCGACGTGATGCGCACCCTGCAGAAAGACGGGGTCCCGGCTGGGGTCGTCCAGGCTGCCTCAGACCTCTGGGAAGACCCTCAGCTGAAACACCGCAACTTCTTCCGATGGCTGGAGCACACGGAATGCGGCGCCATGCCGTATAACGGGCCCCAGTTCCTCTTGTCCGAGACTCCAAGCCGCATGCGATGGGCGGCTCCCCTGGTGGGTGAGCACAACGAGCTGGTCCTCAAGGACTTCCTGGGGCTCTCCGACGACGCCATCGCGGACCTTGCCGCTGCAGGCGCGTTGGAGACGTCGTTTTAGGGCTTCCCACCGGTGTCGGGTCGGCTGGGGCAGGGACCTGATGGTAGGGAGTACCACTTTTGAGATGTGGCCGGTCCTGGCAGGCTCCGTAAGGCCTGCCACCCCCACGATTATGACGGACGGTACGGTCAATGCCCCACTACCCTGAGGTTTTCTTCCGCAGCCTGTCAGAGTCCCCAAGCCAAAGAGCACTCGGTGGTTTTGGGAGCTTGGGACGATGATCTGGATGCCCTATGCAGAGCGACATTCAGACGCGTAAGCGACGCGCTACACAAATAGCTCTTCATCTCTCAACAGTTGATTCCTAATGGAAGCCTCGGCATTCTCGGCTAGTGAAGTATAAAACCTGTATGTGGGTGAACCGGCGGCAAATTGGGTCGCAACCGCCGACGCTTGGTCCTTCATGGCCACATCCTGTGGCATTGGCTGTCCGGACGTTCCCGAGCGAATTCCGGACAACGCGCTGCTCGCCAGACTACCGCTCACGCTTTGGTAGCTGTCAGAGCTCGCCGCATGAGCACGCTCTAATAGGTTCGAAACAAATTCTACGTGGTTGAAGACGAACGCCGGTGGTGCTCCCTCAAGGAGATGAGCAGCAGACTTGATCCTATCAGCACTTCCTGAGTTGATCCATTCATCTAACACCTTCAGACTCGCATCCGACTCGAAGCCTGACGAGACTTCTCGGAACAGCTGGGGTATCCAGTACCCGGCAGACGATCCTGGCTCCAGCGAGGCGTCACGTATATCTCGTAGGATATTCTCTTGGTCTGGGCTCCCGGCCAAGCCGATGAGCCGGTCATTAAAACCGAGGAGAGGGAGTGCGTTGTACCTAGTCCCCTCCTTGCCCCGCTTCCTGATCCGAGTCAGCAGAAGCCCTACAACTCCCTTAGCGTCTTGTTCTGACGCCTTGACCAGGAAAGCGTTGATGTAGAAGTCGTCGATATCCTGCGTATCCTCAAGTTTGGACAGGAAGGCTCTGAGAGCATCCGATGTCAGCTCCCGAAATGGAATTCCCCACCCACTGGAGAAAAGCTGACACAGTTCTCTTGCCAAGAACACGCTGTCCCCGACTTCAACACCCTTTGCGAGTTCGATCGCAACTTGCCGGCGTGCTTCTGCCAGTGCACCTAGCGATCCAATTGCAAGTGTCCTGACAAAGATGTCCTTATGATCGAGAAGCTCTCTGATGATCTCGATATCCTCTACCGTCCCGTTGTTAGCCCATCCCCGTGGCTGATAGCTCGAAGCTACTCCACGACACAGGATGGTCGAGCCTTCTCCGACAGCGCGTTGACTAATGGCACGTGCCCGCTCGGCGTTCCATATTCTCACGTTTGACAGTAGTGGTTGTAGGTACGGCCCAAGCGCCCCATCGGGGTCGTCAACGATGATGTCGCACAGCCCGGCAGCGAATTCCGGGTCTGAATTTCCAAGAATGCCTAGGATCACCTGCGGCTCGGGCTGAACTCCGGCTTCAGTAATAGTCCTAAGTCTGTCAGTGAGAGTTTCGTACGCCCTGCCTGCGTCTCCTGAGTGACTTAGGAACTCGACAGCAAGAATCCGCTGCGCCTCTTTGATCTTCTCCAGATGAAGTTTGTAGCCGTCACCTCCGTTTTCCTCGTGGGGCCGCCAGTCATCCATGTGGTAAGGGCTCATCAGCTCTTGGGTAAGCTGGAGTTCAAACGATTCAGGTATGGAAGACGCAATGGCATGAGCCCTGTCTTTAATGTCGTCGGAAGGGCTATAGTTGCGATGCCACCAGAGGATCTTCCTGATGCGGATGAGTGTCAACGGCTCAGTCGAATGCTTCACCAAACCTTCTATCTGTGCCAGTATTTCAAACTGTTCAGATCTCCACTGCTCTCGATCTTCGTCAGAAATCTCGTGGTTAAATTCACCGATAGGCTCGCGAAGGGCGTTCCCCAGACTCTCTAGGGTGCGCAACGTGACCCTTAGACTATGCAAGGACAGGCAGCGAACCACCAGGGAGATCGAGCGTTCTCGAATCGACTTGATGCTCTCCTTCTTGAGTACGAATGGACGGAAGACGAGTTTGTGTCCTTCAGAGCGGGTGGAATGCCCTGTCTTCGCCAACATATGGTCTATGATGTCAAGCGGAGATTGGACATGCTCATGACTACCGGGGAACGCCAGCATCTTCTCCAAGGAGTCCAGAATTAGGTGATTTGCTACAAGCGGCTTACCGATGTCATAACTTGCTAGATCACCAAGCACTCGCATCGCGTGGTCGGGATTGGGGTTGAGGTCTCGGTCGTCGTCCCTGCCCAACTCCCACAACAAGTTGCAGCAGCGAGGAAGAAAGTCTAGGGTGTAGCTGATCCGGCGCAATAGTCCTGGTAGGCGGCCCAGCACATCGCTCTGTGTGTACTGGTAGATTTTGGATAACTCTGGGTCGTCCGATTTGGTGGCAGGATTTCGGATCGCATACTCCGCGAGTTCGAGGGTCTTCTCAGACTGGTAGACGGCGACCTCTTCAAGTATTCCGAGGATGGCGCACCGCCCCTGGTTTGACGCATCTTGGAATTCTTGCTCTATGCTTTGCCAGACGCCGCCCAACAGATCTGAAGCATGGGCACCTGACCGCCGCAGACGCCAATCAAGCTCCGAAAGGTTACGCAAGACCTCGCTCGGACACAGAGACGCAAACTTGTGGAACACAAGGTCAGCGTAACCTGTCCGTTGTCCTTGAGGGGTGACGCTCACTTGATGCAGGATGTGGTCCGCAAGCACGTCTGGGACGATCCTAAGAGTATTGCCCCGTCGGAGTA
Organism: Dehalococcoidia bacterium; assembly: GCA_965220155.1. Lineage (GTDB taxonomy): Bacteria > Chloroflexota > Dehalococcoidia > SHYB01 > SHYB01. The sequence goes on from OZ244810.1 coordinate 149,851, forward strand.
ACACTCCCGCCTGTTCCAGCACGCCTAGCGAGAGAAGCAGCCTTGGGCGGTCTATACCTAGGAACTCTGCCTCGAAGTCCAAGGCTCTCTCGTTGTCAAGTCGGATGGGTTGGATGGCGGCGATCAGGTCCAGCAGGGACCTGCACAGCGTCGTGTCAATGCGGTCGCCAACCTCGCCGACTAGAATCTCTCGAAAACGGGTCAAAACAGTTGCCCGGAACTCATCATCGCGCTCCAGCAATTCCGGGGAAATGTCTTTCTTGGCCAGTAGCTGCCCTCCCACTACGGTGACCAGCGGGCAGTCCCACGTCGCTGCTGCGAGCTGTTCGGCGAGGTTCGCGAATTCAGCCCCAAGCGCTTGGCGTCCCAGTTCCGTGACTTCCCCGCGGGAGAGCTCCTTCACGTCGGGCAGGACAAGGACCTCTTGAACATCGAACCCTCCGTGAGTGAGCTGTGACCTCACATGGTCAATAGCCTGCGGCCGACACGACAGGATGAGTTTGGTCACATGCGGCCGCTGTCGGCTTAGGGCTAACAGGGCCGGTAGGTCACCACGTCGGTGAGCATCGTCCACCACCAGGACACAGGGTTCGTAAGGTAGGCGGTCGGCTCCATCCTCGGTAAGCGTCACTCCTTCTGCCATGAACCAGAGGGACATTCCCTGGTGTTCGACGTCGAACGTTTCAGCCAAAGCGTGAAGTATCTTCGACTTGCCGATTCCCCCGCGACCAACAAGAATCGCCACCTTCTGCTTCGGCGACTCTACGAACTCGTGGGCCTGACATAGATGGTCGGATCTCCCTACAAGCTGCCAGGCGTGGTTGAACAGAGCCGACTCGTTCAAGAAGGGACGGAAGAATTCAGCGGGCGTAACGAATGACGTTAGGCCCTGGAGGCCCAAGAAGGCCCTGCGCCACGAGGGGCTGAAGTGGGCTTCCACAAGTCTCGCGCCAGAATGCAGCTCCATCTCTCGGACTTTCCGTGAGATGTCCCCCACATCCCAAACGTCCCAGGCAGGATAACCATCGCAAGCATCCCGAACGCCACTTGTGGCTTGACGACTCAGCATCAAGATGAAGCGGTCGGCCTTGTAGGTCGTTTTCCGAATTGCATTCATGGCGTCAGTTGTTGTGAATTTCTTCCACTGTCTGCACTGGAAGGCCCACCTCTCACCAGTGTCGCGGTCGGCGAAAATGTCGATCCCTTTCTGGTTACTCCCTCTCCTCCCGTAGCGATGCGTTTCTTTCACGCCGGGAAGTCTGGAGATCAGTTCCTCACAGAACGCTTCAAAACGGTCCCAGGGGAGATTGGGGTCGTCGAGGGGCAGGAACTCTGGATAGGGGGCGACCGGCGGTGGGGTCGGGTAACTCTGTCCTTTAGGCGGCCTTGTCGTCACGGTCCCACCTTCTCGCGGTGCAAGCTACTTGGCACCGGCCCATAGTCATTAGGACAGACAGCAAAGGACATCCTCCCCTTGCCGGAACTGCTGTCGCGAGCCCAAAGTGTAAATCGTCGCCACCTCGTGGTATGATAATGTGGTAGTACAACAATTATACCAGGCCTGACCTATGCTTGAGAATTACGTCGACGTCATCGAGGCCTCGAAGATTCTGAATGTTCACCCGGAGACGGTGAAGCGCCTGATACGAGAGGGCAAGCTCACTGCCACCAAGTTCGGGAACAAGTGGATCATGGAGCGCGACCGGCTCCAAATGTTTGCCAACACTTATAACGGAAGCCGCGGAAGGGTGAGGAAACTGTTGTGACCCCCGTCAGGAGAATAGAGAGGGAAAGTGGCTAACCGGCTCGGCATTCACAACGCACAGCAAGGCGCTTGGCGCAGTGTCCTTGATGGGGCAGCGGAGGCCGAGGACGTGCGCTCCCCACAACCAGAAGGTCGGGCTGCTGAATCGAGGCCAAGCCTCGAACAGCACTTCGATCCGTCGTTTGCTACGCGGCTCGCGCTCAGGGAAAAGCAGATACAACAAGACTATCGCCCAATCATCGGAATACACAAGTGGTTCGCCCGGCGTCCCGGTTCGGTGTTCCGCAGCCTTCTTCTTGCGGAATACAACAGTCCAGAGCCGCTGGCGACCAGCTATTGGCGTGAACACCAGCTAACAGGAGTGATAGCAGACCCGTTCATGGGGGGCGGCACCCCGATTTTCGAGGCTAACCGCCTTGGGTTCAGCGTCTTGGGTGCGGACACAAACCCGATGGCATTCTGGATCGTCCGGCAGTCTCTGGGACGCCTCGACATTCAAGGGTTCGCGTCAGCAGCAGAGGAAGTAGCGTCAGCCGTCGAAGAAATCGTAGGCGCGTTCTATGAAACCACGTGTCTCATATGCGGACAGACCGCGCAGGTCAAGTACTTCGTCTGGGTGAAGACTGAGCGGTGCCCCACCTGTCAGACGGTGAACGATCTGTTCCCCGGATACTTGTTGTCCCAAGACAGCAGGCACCCTAAGCACGTAGTGATGTGCAGTGAATGCGGATGTCTAAACGAATGTGACGAAGAGCCGTCCAAGGACACGCCGACACCATGCGCCGAATGCAGTGGGCCAGTGTACACGGAAGGGCCTGCGCGCCGTCAGCGGGTCCCATGCAGACGATGCGGAACCGAGTATCCGTACCCCACAAAGGACTCTGGCCATCCGCCCTCCCACCGCATGTGGGCAATGGAGTACCACTGCAAGGAGTGCAAACCGACCCACAAAGGGCGGTTTTTCAAACGCCCCGACCCGGACGACCTCGATAGGTACGAGCAAGCTGGGTTGCAGCTCCTGCAAACACCGGGGCTGCCAATCCCCGATGACGAGATTCCTCGGGGAGACGAGACAGACCGCCTCCATCGATGGGGCTACCGGCGCTATAGGGAGATGTTTACCGAGCGCCAGTTGCTGGGGCTGGGCCTGCTACTGCGCCGGATAAGCCAAGTCAGCAACCCTCCGGTGCGACACGCCTTGCTCACTGTCTTCTCGGATTTCCTGCGCTACCAGAACATGCTGTGCCGGTACGACACGTATGCGCTCAAGTGCCAGGATATCTTCAGCGTCCACGGTTTCCCGGTAGGCCTGGTCCAGTGCGAGAACAATCTCCTGGGCATATCTAAGGTAGGCTCCGGGTCCTTCCGCCACTTCGTGGAGAAGTACCTTCGCGCTAAGCAGTACTGTGAAGCTCCGTTCGAGACACGTCTGGATGGCAAACGAAAGAAGGTCATACCTATTCCTGGCGAGCGGATCAGCGCTGAGTTCGTCCGTCACTTCCCGATCGAGGACGAGAGACAGGCGCACCTTGCAGCGTCCCCGGCGACCGCGATGCCTTTAGCACCTGAGTCTCTTGACGGCGTTTTTACCGATCCGCCCTATTTTGCCAACGTGCAGTACGCCGAACTCATAGACTTCAACTACGTGTGGCTTCGTCAGGCGCTTCAAGGCGAGTTTCCCGAGTTTGCTCCCTCCACTACCCGCTCGCCCGACGAGCTGACCGGCAACGTGACGCTCGGTAGGGGGATCGAACATTTCACAGAGGGATTGTCAGCGGTGTTTCGCCACTACGCGGCAGCACTTAAGCCCGGTGCCCCGTTCGTCTTTACCTACCACCACAACGATCCAGCCGCCTACGTGGCGGTCGTCGTTGCGATACTGGATGCCGGGTTGGACTGCACGGCCACCCTGCCAGCAGCAGCGGAGATGAGCGCTTCGCTCCACATCCTGGGAACTAAGTCCTCAGTCCTCGACTCCGTCTTCGTGTGTCGGAGCGCCAATACTGCACATCAGGCCCGTGCCGATATCCGCAAGATGTTAGAGCAGGACGCGGCGCTAATGGCGGCTGCCGAGGTCAAGGTGAGTCAGGGAGACATTCGGTGCCTAGCATCGGGTCACATTGCACGGGTGGCCATCAACGGACTGCGTGACGGGTGGGACAGCGCCGCCACGCTCTCGGACCGTATGAGGCGAGCTGAAGAACGTCTTGTTGAGCTTGCCCGCAACCTGGAGCTCAACTCCCTGCCACGCCGCGTGCTTGAAGCCTTGGCCCAAGACCATGGACTGCTGAGGAGGAGCGGTGCCACGACCATTTGAGGTTGCGACGGCGGACCTCCAAGACCGCATTGAGGAGTTGGTCGATTCGACCTTCTCCGATATCCAGTCCCAGTTTCTGGTTCTGCCGAGGGGTACTAACTTTGTTGAGTATCACGAATTTCAGACTGCCTTTGAGGTCCTCCGGCGGCGAACGAACGCCTTCGCTGATTTCACAGAAAGCAGGGTGTGGAGTGCACTTCGCGAGAACAGTTTGTGCTTTGGCGTGGTCCGAACGATGCTGGGCATGTCCCCGCCCGAATGGGTGGATCTGGCGCGGAGTGACCGCCACAGCGACATCAACCAAGGGTATGCTCGGGGTCTCGATGGTCGGTGTCGCTCTGACCGCGCCTACATCAGCGGGCTTGTCCGTCCACGCAGCTCCAAGGCATTGGATCGGATAGAGGCCTTGATTTCAGTTGCTGTCGAGTACATCACACGAGGTTCGCCCCCAGGGGCTGCCGACACGGTTCACCGTCTCGATAAGGTGGATACATCTCATGGACTGGAATCCCTCCGCCACGTCGCCTCCCAACACGTCCCCTACGCCATGTTGCTGTACGAACGTTACCTAGGCAGACCGTTCGCCACGCACCGGGACGCGGTGTCGGAGCAGGTGGGCGATGTGATGGAAACAGCTATCGAGGAGCATCTTGCTCGTGCTCGCATCGTCTTCCGCAAGACGAAGCGTGCGGAACGCGTCCCCGGCTACGACCAAGCACCTGACTTCTTCGTTCCCGACGAGTTCAACCCGTCTATTGTCATCGAGGCCAAGATAACCGGTGATGACGGGACGGCCCGTGACAAAGTGGCGCGCATTGAGCGCCTTACCCGGATGCGCGATGATCGCCGCCGGGATGGTCAACCTGACTTTGAGGTGGTCGCCTGCATAGACGGTCGGGGATTCGGTGTGCGTCGAGAGGATATGCGTAGTTTGATTACCATGACGGAAGGCAAGGTGTTCACGCTAGCCACGCTGGACCAGATCGTTGCCCATACAGGGCTTCAAGAATTCCTGCCCACAGAAAAGGATTCTTAGAGTCCTTCGCCAAGGAGATCGTCGTCAGCCCCGGCAACGCCGTCGTCCGCTGCTTCATCCCCATTCCCGACGACAGCCGGATACCTCGGAATGGACGCCGACGAGGTCCTCTACGCGGCCCGGTACCGTCTACCGTCAAGAATGGGGGGCAGCACCTTCAACGTCACCCGGCGCGGCTCCCGGCGACCCCCCATGCATCCCAGTGGACGACGGTTTCGACAGGCTTCCGAGTCGTGGGACCGAAGCGTTGTTCGTCAGGATAGCCCATGGGCACGATGCAGGCGGGGACCGCTTCGGGAGGTATCCCCAGCCGTTCTCGCAATGTGCCCTCGATCATGGGCTGGAAGGTCGTCAGCACGGTGCCGATTCCCTTCGCCCTGGCCGCCAGCATCATGTTTTGTACGGCGCCATAGATCGACGACCCGGCCAAGAGGTGCTGGGGGTCGTCGGTGGGCGACGACACATTCACCAGGCACGGAATGATTATCACGGGCGCGGCCCCGGCGTCCTTGAAGAACTCCACCGCCCGCCGGAGGGTCAGCCTGCGGCTCGGGTCATCCAGGCTCTCGGCGCTCCGAGCGATCTGCTCGAACCGGCCCATCGACTCAAAATGGGTCCGCACCGCATCCGAGATGGCGCGACGCTTCGCTGCGTCGCGTACAACCACCCAGCCCCACGGCTGCAGATTCGAACCGCTGGGCGCCCTGATAGCCGCGTCCAGGACCGCCCAGATGTCCTCCTCCGGCACCGGGTCGGGCTTGAACTTGCGGATAGAGCGTTGAGTGTGAACGACCTCGAAGAAGTCCAAGGGTCTGCCTCCGGGAGATAGACGTTGCGGGACTGCCCGACAATCATAACCGAACCTCTCTCGAACCCTCGATGTGGGGACCCGTCGAAGACAGATCCCGGCCATCCGACGCGGCGTGGACGACGCGGAGGGGGGCCTGTGATAGCCTACGGCGGATGCAAGACCAACTTGGGAGGACGTGATGCCCTTCATCTACGACCGCTTGGGCCTAGAAGGAAAGGTTGCCGTCGTCACCGGCTCCGGCCAGGGAATCGGGAAGGCTATTGCCCTGGGGCTGGCTGAAGTCGGCGCCAACATCGCCGTGGCGGAGATGAACGAAGAGACGGGTCCCGCCACCGCTGCCGAGATCAAGGCCATGGGCCGCGAGGCCCTGTTCGTGAGGACCGACGCCCGCGATCCTGAGCAGGTCGAAAAGCTTTTCGGTCAGGTCCAGGGGGAGTGGGGGCGCGTCGACGTCATGGCCAACAACGCCGGTGGCGGCTTCCCGGCGCCCGCGCTCGACCTCTCTCCCAACGGCTTCGATTCGATCCTCCGGGTCAACATGAAGACTACCTTCCTCTGCAGCAAAGCCGCCGCGGCCAACATGATCGAACGGGGTGAGGGAGGCAGTATCGTGAGCATTGCCTCGATGAACGGCCTGATCTCGTCGTACCATCAGGCGGCATATGGCGCCGCCAAGGCAGGGATCATGGGGCTAACCAAGGCTCTGGCGGGCGAGTGGGCGGCCAACGGGATCCGGGTCAACGCCGTCGCCCCCGGCATGACGGACACCGAAGGGACCCGGCCCCGCAGGGGCAACGACGACTACGCTTATGTTCCCCTCGGCAGGGTAGGCCAGCCATCGGAGATCGCCAGCGCGGTGGTGTTCCTGGCCTCGGAGATGGCCAGCTATGTCACCGGGGAGACCCTCGTCGTGGACGGGGGGACGGTCATCCGGCCGCGGACCATCGGGCTGGGACTCTCGGGCTGAGGGGGCCGGCAACGGTCTAGCTGGAGACTGCTTTAACCTGCGCCGGGGGAGCGGGCATCAGTCCCTGGTGCAGGCGAAGCAGGCGCCAGACCAGAACGGCCCCACCTCGCAGAGGGCCACGTCAAGCTTCTTGAGCTGGCGCGGCCCCGCTCTTCCCATCAACTGGGTGACCGTCTCCCGGATGTGGGACCATCCGTGTAGACGTCCCTCGCCCAAGTTTCCGCCGGCCGTGTTCAGCGGATGGGACCCGTCGAGCGCTATGCGGCCGCCCTGGACCCAGTCGTGGGCTTCCCCCTCGCCACAGAACCCGAAGCACTCGAGCCAGTTCCATACCATCGGGCTGAACCCGTCGTAGACGTGGACCAAGTCGACGTCCTCAGGGGTAATGCCCGCGCTCTCATACAGGTTCTGGGCCATGAGACGGCCCGATTCATATTGCTCTTCCAGTGACTGGATAAGGCTGGGGGAGTTGACGTTGTGGGGGCCGGTGGCGTAGCCGCTGATGAACGCTCCGTGGTGAGGCGCGTCTTTGGCCCGGTCCTCGGTCGTCATCACGAGGGCGCCCGCTTCATCCACCGGCATGTCGTTGTCGAAGAGGCACATCGGCCATGCGATCAGCCTGGAGTTCATGTAGTCATCGAAGGTGATCGGCTGGCCCTGCCAGACCGCGTAGTCGTTGAGCTGCGCGTTGTCGTGGCCGTTGAGCACCACCGCCGCCATCTCCTCGCGCTTGGCGCCGTATTTCTCGAGGTAGCGCTGGTACATCATCGCCTGGGCCTGTCCGCCGCCGCCCGTCCCATACGGCCGGCTCCACTGCGTCTGTCCGCCGGCCTTTCCGGGCTGGCTCTGGTTGTACCGCTCACCCGCCGGATGGTGCAGCGCCCGCCAAATGACCACATAGTTCACCGCTCCGCTTGCCACGGCATTCGCTGCCTCGATGATGCTCGTGACGGCCATCCTTCCAGCTGAGTTGCAGTACCAGCGGATATTCTTCCAGGGCATGATGTGCATCATGTGTTCGTAGTCGACGATGTCGAAGCCCGGAATATTGCGGGCGTTGCCGTAGGGGGCGTTCGGATAGACCGACAGGCCGTCAATGTCCTCGACCGTCAGCCCGGCATCGTCGATGGCCTTGGATACGGCCTCGTGGGCCAGGCTAGAGAGGCTCCGGTCCGAGTACCGCGTCGCCTTGGTGTTGCCGATGCCGATGAATACGGGCCGCTTTCCTTTGGGCCACTGGACAGGCATTGCTCGTTTCCTTTCGAAGCTCTAACGGAGGAGTCCCCGCGAGGGGCCGCTGCCCAGGGCTACCGCTGGACCGGTTGGAATTGCGGGATGAAGACCCCATCGCCGGCATCCTCGAAGACCACCTCGACGGGCATGCCCATTTCGACCTTATCGAAGGGGCAGTTGAGGATATTGCTGTGGAGCAACAGCCGCGGCTGCTCGTCCAGCTCGATGGCGGCTATGAGATATGGGACCTTCTCCAGAAATCCCCCGATGAAGGTATCGTGAAAAACAAACCAGGAGTACACGGAGCCACGGCCGCTCACCTCCTCAAACGCCAACCTTGCGTCGCGGTCCCGGCATCCCGCGCAGATGAAATGAGGAGGGTGGTTGTAATGGCCGCAGCTCTGGCAGCGCTGGATCACCAGCTTCCCGTGTTTCGCGCCATCCCAGTAGGGCCGGCTCCACTCGTCGGGCTGCGGAGCCACCTGGTAAGGCGCCATCGTCGTGACCATTTTGCTCCCGGCTTCGAGGTCTTTGTTGACAGGCATAGTGCGTCTCCGGCCGGCGCTGTTCTCGGGCAGGGCGAGTCTACTGTGGGGCTACGTTGGGGTCAAATGGGAAAACTCGCTGCCGTTCAGCTATCGCGCCACTGGAGCCCCTCTGTCCGCTGAAGAAAATCAGCGTGGACCCCGAAGTTTGCCAGGATGATGCTCCGATCGTTCAAGAGGTCCAGAGGTTCGCCACTCCTGTTGCTGACAACGGCGCCCGCCTCCTGCCCCATCAGAACGCCCGCAGCCATGTCCCAGGGCGAGAGCAGATGATGAAAGAACATGTCGGTGCGGCCTGACGCCGCATAGGCGAGGCCCAGTGCCCCGGAGCCCATGATCCTGATACCGCTGTTGCACGGCCACAGGCGATCGAGCAGCTTCAGGACATACCCTCCCATAACGTCGCTGTAGCCCATGTCGGTGCCGATCACCGCTTCTTCCAGGCTAGGCCGGCTCGAGGGCCGCATCTGGACGCCGTTAGCGAAGGCTCCCGCGCCCTTTTCCGCCGTGAATAGATCATCGCGGTTGGGGTCGACGGTGACTCCCAACAGGACCTCCGGCCCCCGGGTCAGCGCCAACGTCACCGCGAAGATGGGGACGCCGATGGCATAATTCCGCGTTCCATCGACAGGGTCGACGATCCAGGAGAACTCCGAAGCCCCTTCGCGCCCCCCCGACTCTTCGGCCAGGACACCGAAGTCCGGGAACTCCTCCAGCAGCCTGCCCAGGATCAGCTTCTCGGACTCGTGGTCTACCTCGGTGACAAAATCTCCGCGCCCCTTTTGCGCGACCTGAATATTGGTCCGGAACCGGCGCAGCACGAGCTCCCCAGCCTCCAGAGCAGCTTCCTTCGCCACCTCCATGGCGGACCTGCCGCTCCTGGACAAGGGAATGGACTCCATCAGGGGGACCTCCTGAGCGGTTTACAATCGGAGACTAGGGCGCAGGTTGCCAGCCGAGCCGTCCGCCTATTTTACGCCGATCTAGTGTTGGGTTTTCTGCTTCTGGGGGCCATCCATGGACAAAGGCATATTCCTCGCGTACACCACCTGCACGGACGACTCGCGGCAGGACGAGTTCAACCGGTGGTATTTCCAGAGCAGGGTGGCCGATGTTGTTGGGGCGGAAGGATTCACGGGGGCCCGCCGGTTTGTGAACCCGTACCCAGGAACCCCCCAGTACATGACCATCTATTTTGCGGAGGGCGACGACATGGCGTTGCCCGAAGCCGGCTTGCGGGAGACGTCGAGGGCTAGCTGGGCCGAGGGGCGGCATATCGAATGCGTCCAGAGCGGCGGCCTTGGCGTCTACCGGTTCATCGACCCCGCTGCACTCGAGCCTATCGACAGGGTGAGCAACGGGCCATATACCAACACGAGGGCAGTGGATAGAGACCCCCCGGACGCACCTCCCGTGGCCAAGGCCCTCCCCCGCGCTGTGTTCCTCGTAGCCACCGATTGCTCTGACCCCTCGCGGGACGACGAGTTCAACCGCTGGTATAGCCACATGCACATCCCCGACCTGAGCGCCGCAAAGGGGTTCGTCCGAGCTGACCGCTACCGCAGGGACCATGCCGGCAGCGCCCCGTCGGACTACCTGACGGTCTACGAGTTCGAAGGGGACGTTTTCGCGGCGCTGAACGACATGCTCAGAATAGCCAGGTCGGTCTTCGCCACCCGTCACATCGACTGCATTGAAGGGGCACCTGGGGGAGGACTATGGCTGGAGATCAACGCCTCCGCCTACCCACCCCTGGAAAAGCTGGACTATCCGAGACGGACCTCAGGCTACCGTCCATGACCGGTGGGCCCGGAAAGGACACACGATCTTGAGACCGTCAAGAAACCCTCCGGCCGGGGCCTTTTTTGTCGCCGAGAGACCGGCCCTTTTTCCCTTGGGCTATCGGGCGGTCAACTTGGCGGAACTCCCCCCGGGTCCACCGCCAAGTAGAGAATGAGAACTCTTACTGGCGGGCTCGGGCGTGCCAGGGGCGGCGCTAACACAGTCAGGGGAAGAGCCCACCCCAGCCCCTCTCCGCATGCGGAGAGGGGCCCTCAAGCCGGGCCCGTCGGTCCGTACGCCCCCGCGGTTACAAAGAGGGGGTTGGGTGAGGTACCCCGCCCCGCGCGAGTCCCTTCCCCCCTCAGAGCGTCCCCGCCCTGCGGTTCCCGCCACTAAGAAGGTCCTGCACAAGGGCGAGCAACGATGGAACGTTCACGACCCATCCGACACCCCATGGGTGCTCCGTAAATATCTTGGGGTTCGTCGGATTCCAAACTCTATCGGCGACCCGGTCGAGAGTCGGGAAGCGCAGATCGTACGGAACCAGCCCGAAGAGCCGCCCGTGCCATCCGCGCTCGGATGGGGGCTTCCTCAGCTCCTCAATAACGACAATAGCCAGCAATACGATGGTGACGTTGCGATAAAGCCGCCTGGCCTCCCGGAACATAGGCTACCCCCGTGGCAGACGCGATTCTAGGGGCCAGTATTCCAGCTCCCGAGATGGCAAGACCACGGTGCCGCGACCAGGCATCACGTCCTCGCCCCGCTGGTTGATGGCCGAGGTCTCGATGTCGACGCAGGGCTCGCCATCCTGGTCCATGTATTTTCGGACAACCTTCCCCTGGAACCGGACGGCATCGCCCAGGTAGACGAACTTGCGGTATTCGCCGTAGTCCTTCTTGAGCCAGCCTTCGTCCCCCATCCAGCTCAGGAAGAGATGGAGATGCCAGGCGTGCCGCTGGGCGCCGGCGTCATAGGGGAAGGGAAGGCCGGCTGACGAGGCTGCCTGTCTGTTGTAGTGGACCCCGTACACGGGCTCCTTGGCGCCTGTGTCCGGGTCCCGGAAGGCCCAGGCGGGATGACGCTCGTATTCCCTGAGGGCGACACCGTGGGCCATGATTTGCACCGGGGCTGAGCCGACGCAATACGCGATGATGTCGGTGAGTCCAAGCGGCCCCTTGGTGACGGGCTCCAGCTGCTGCCCTTCCTGGACGTCCTCCCAGAACCGCGGCTCGGCCCCTCGCGGCCGCTCCCCCAGAACATCGGCCTCGACCTTCGCAACCTCTTCTTCGGTCCAGGGATGGGGCACCTCGAGCTTATGGTATTTCCCCTTGCTCCGGGCAGCGGAACGCTCAGCTCGTACGAGCCAGGTGTTGGCCTTGGAGACGAGCTCGCCACGCTGGTTATGAAAGAGGGCCTCCTGGTATTCCATGATGAAGCGTCCAGCGAATTCGCTCTGCTTCTCCTCGAAACCCGTAAATATGCACTCAGGGGTGATGACGTCTCCTTCGAGGATGGGCTTGTGGAACTCCCAGTCGTTGCCCGAATGGAACGCATGAACTCCAGGCAGCCCTTGAAGCACCCAGGTCGGGAAAACACTGTAGACCCAGTTCTGTGGAGCAACGAGGGCGCCATAGCGGGTCTTCTTGGCGTAGCCGCTGTCCCGATGGAGCGGGTTCGTGTCCCCGATACCGTTGGTGAACTTCAGGATGGCCTCCGGAGTCACGTGCTGGTTGAACACGTTTCCAACGCGGAGCTTGGTGCCGATCCGGCTCCGAAACACCTCAAGGGCCGCCTCGTCGATGACCCCTTCCGCCAGCAATCCAGTATCCGTGGAACTCTCAGTCATGCGTCCTCCTCAGGGCCAGAATAGGGCCCTGGCCTGCTTCGTTAGCTCTGGTTGAAAATCCGGATGTGCAATATCGATCAGCGACTGTGCCCGCTGCCGCTGGGTCTTGCCTCGCAGGTCGGCAACCCCGTGCTCGGTGACGACGAGCTGGGCCAGCGTGCGGGGAACGGTGACGATCGTGCCCGGCTGCAACGAGGGCACGATCCGGGACGTGGCCCCCGCCCTGGCGGTCGACGGCATCACCGCGAGGTACCTTCCTCCGGCCGAGAGAGCAGCCCCGATGGCGAAGGCGAGCTGGCCCCCTGTCCCGCTAATCATCGTTGGGCCGATGGCCTCCGCGGCGATCTGACCCGTCAGGTCCACCGCAATGGCGCTGTTTACGGCCACGACGTTCTCACTGGCTGAAATGGTGCGGGGGTCCAAGACGTAATCGGCCGGGTACAGCTCGAAGAGAGGGTTGCCATCGACGAAGCGCATGTCATCCATATCGCCCCCGCCGATGGCCGTGGCAACCACCCGGTCCCGGTGCCGACTCTTCCGGCTGCCATTGATAACCCCCTCCCGGACGAGCTTGATGATCCCGCGGGGAGTAGTCTCGGAGTGCCAGCCTAGGTCGTTTTTCGAATCCAGGACCCCCAGCCTTGCGATCCACTCCGAGGTGGACCCAATGCCGATTTGCAGCGTGTCGCCATCGTGGATCAGGGCGGCTGCGTGCTCGGCGATGCCCCGCTCGATCCGGCCCGGGTCCACGGTCTTCCGGCCCAGGAGGTCGGTGGCGCCCGGGGTCCGGCCGCTGGAGACGTGGGGCACGAAATAATCGATCTCTGAGACGTGGATGAAGTTCTCTCCGTGAGTACGGATGAGCCGTTCGTTCACCTCTGCCAGGACGGTCTTCGCACGGCCTATCTCTTGCTTCTTGTTCCACAGCGAGGCGCCGAAGCTGCAGTATCCATGCTCGTCGGGGGCCGACAGCTCCACCATGATAAAGTCCGGATCGCAATCGAAGGGGCCGTACTCCACCCTCAGGGTCTGCACGTTGTAATCACAGCGGCCTTGGGCCACCATCTCGCGCACGACGGGCAGGATGTAGCCCACCTCAACGTTGAACGTCTCTTCGAAGCCGGGATCGTACCATCCAAAATCTCTGCTGGGCGTCGGGAGGAATATCGTCACGCCCTCGAGGTCGCCGGCGCGTCCCATGAGTGTAAGACCAAGAGCGGCCGGCTCATTGCCGGTAGTGAAGGCGACCCGGTCCCCGGGACGAATGCGGGCGACCGCCTCCTCCGCGGAGACGGTCCGGGACTTGTAGTGCTCTCGCCAGTCGGACATCGCGATGCCGGAGATTGGACCCCTCGTGCAGTGTACAGGAACAGCGCCGGCCCGCTCCAGCAATGATTCCGGCTCGACGGGGCCGTCACTCGGCTGGATCGACGAAGAGCCAGAGAGCCGCCGTGCTAGAATGGCGGCACCAACCAGGTAGGCCCATGGCAAGCCCGCCCCGCGTCCGCTACGCGCCCAGCCCCACTGGCGTCCCTCACGTCGGCAATATCCGGACAGCGCTCTTCAACTGGCTTTTCGCGCGGCATTTCGGCGGAAGCTTCATCGTCCGGATCGAGGACACGGACCAGGCCCGCGTTGTGGAAGGGGCGACCGAAGCGATCCTCGACAGCCTCCGATGGCTGGGCCTCGACTGGGATGAAGGCCCAACGGGCCAAGGGTCAGACAGCCGGGGGGAATTCGGCCCCTACTTTCAGTCGGCCCGACTGAAGCTCTACGCGGAGTTCGCCCAGCGTCTCGTGGATGACCGCAATGCCTACCGATGTTGGTGTTCTCCCGCCCGTCTGGCCGAGCTGCGCAAGGCCCAACAGCAGCGCAAAGAACCTCCGGGGTACGACCGGCACTGCCGTGATCTGACCAATGACGAGATCAGGGCCAACGAACGGTCCGGCGACCCCGGGGTGGTGCGGTTTGCCATCCCCGCCGAGGGGGCAACTTCGTTCAACGACATGGTCCGAGGGGACATCACGTTCGAGAACGCCGTACTGGATGACTTCGTGGTGCTCAAGTCGGACGGCTTTCCGACCTACCACCTAGCCAACGTCGTCGACGATCACCTGATGGATATCTCCCACGTCATGCGCGCGGACGAGTGGGTCTCGAGCGCGCCGAAGCACGTGATGCTCTATGACGCGTTCGGCTGGGACTACCCAAACTTTGCCCACCTGCCCCTGATTCTCGGCCCCGATCGCTCGAAGCTCAGCAAGCGCCACGGCGCAACCTCGGTGACCGACCACCGAGATGAGGGCTTCCTTCCGGAGGCCTTGCTCAACTTCCTGGCGCTGCTCGGCTGGTCCCTGGATGACAAGACTGAGATGTTCACGCGGGGGGAGCTCGTCCGTCACTTCAGCATTGAGAGGATCGGCAAGACCGGCGCTATCTTCAACAGGCAAAAGCTCGAATGGATGAACGGAGTCTACATCCGCGCCCTTGCTCCGTCCGACTTGGCCCGCAGGATGGGGCCGTTCCTCGAGGCCAGCGAGGCCATCCCCAAGCCGGTCCATGGGGAATACCTCGAGCGCATCGCGCCTCTCGTGCAGGACCGTTTGAAGGTGCTGACCGAGTCGGGCGGGCTGATCGACTTCTTCTTCATGGACACCGTCCAGCACGATCCAGCACAACTGGTCGGCAAGGGGATGGACCAGCCGGGGACTTTGAAGACGCTGGACCACGTCCATTTGGCGCTGGAGCCACTGGCGAGCTTCGACGCAAGCGCCTTAGAAGGGACGCTCCGTCCCATGGCTGAGCCTTTAGGCCTCAAGACGGGCCAGCTCTTCGGCGCGGTCCGCGCAGCGGTCACCGGAAGGACCGTCGCCCCTCCACTTTTCGAGACCATGGTCGTGCTTGGCAAGGAGCGGTGTCTCCAGCGCATAGCTGCCGCGGCCGAAACGCTCCGCATCGCGCCGGCGGCTCAAAGGAGTCCCACATGATCTCAGGCGAAAAGATTCTCATCACCGGTCCCGCCGGACAGGTGACCTTCCCCATTACCCAAGAGCTGGCCAAGAATAACGAGATTTGGGGCATGGCCCGGTTCAGCAACCCGGCCGACCGCGAGAAAGTTGAAGCCCTCGGTGTTACGTGCGTCCAGAGGGACCTCTCGGAGTCCTTCGACGACCTGCCCACCGACTTCACCTATGTCTTTCACGCCGGGGCCGTGGTCAACCCTACGTCAGAGCTGGACTGGGACTACACCTTCAAGGTGAATGCCCACGCGGTAGGCCGCTTGATGAGCCACTGCCGGAAAGCCAAGGGTTTTCTCCACTGCTCGACATCATCGATCTACGAGTTCCAGGGGAAGACCCCCGTGAAGGAGTCCGACCCCCTGGGTCTGCACATCCCCTGTTACAGCTTCTCGAAAATCGCCGCGGAGTCGGTCGCCCGCTTCGCCTCCGAGGAGCTCAACCTGCCCACCATGATGATCCGAATCGCGAGCTTCTACGGTCCCTCAGGAGGGGCGCCCGCGCGGAGACTGGACATGTTGGTCCGGGGTGAGGAAATCCCTCTGAACTCTCACAAGCCCAACTATTTCCGGCCCATCTACGTCGACGACGGGGTCGAGCTCGGGATCAAGGCCATGACAATGGGGACGGTGCCCGCCACATCGGTCAACTGGTGTGGCAACGATATCGTCAGCGCCGAGGAGTACTGCGCCTATCTCGGACAGCTTCTGGGGCTGGAGCCCAAGTTCAAGTACACCGACAGCGCCTACACTGGTCTGGTGCCGGACACCACATATATGCACGAGATTCTCGGCCCGTGCAAAGTCCATTGGAAAGAGGGGATGCAGCGTCTGATCAAGGGGCGGCATCCAGAGCTCGAGATCAAAGGGAAGCCCTGACGGTCCATGGCCGCCTGACGTCGAGGCCGAGGCGCAGCCGATGGCTGAAGAAAGGGTACTGGGCGCCCTTGCCGGGGTAACATTCGGGGATGCCCTGGGAGTCACCGCGGGCAGCAGAGCCGCTTCGGGGACCGTGGTCAGACCGGCCCCTGTACCTTCCTGACGACATCGTCGCCCCATCGGAGCATTGCTTCCTCGGCCTCGGGACCGAACTCGCCTTTGCGCCGCTGCGAGAACCCGGCGACGTGGACCAGCAACCGGTCGACTCCGGCCCGCTCGTAGTCCTCGATCTGTCTGGGGTCCGGGAAGGGCGTATCTGGGCTGACGGTGACCTCGAAAGGACCGTTGGCGCCCTGCTCTTTGCGGACCTGGTGAAGATGGCGGACCAGGTCCGCGGCCTCGGCGGCATCATGGCCGCTGCCGAACCAACCGTCTCCGAGCCGGGCGGCTCGCCTCAACGCGCCCGGTGCCTCGCCGCCGAGCAATATGGGTGGATGCGGCTTCTGGACGGGTTTGGGCTCAAAGAAGATGTCCCCGAACTCGAAGTGCTTCCCTCGAAAGGCGGGGGAAGCCTCGGTCCACAGGGCCCGCATCGCCATGACACATTCCTCCATCCTGGAGGCGCGGGCCTTGAAATCCACTCCAGCGGCGTCGAACTCTTCCTTCATCCACCCAATGGCGACCGCCAAGGAAACGCGGCCTCCGGTCAGAATGTCCAAGGTTGCGACGATTCGAGCTGTCGAGAGGGGATGCCGCAGCGGCAGGAGATACACGCCCGTCCCCAGCCTGATCCGCGTCGTCGTCGCGCCGATTGCCGCCAGCACCGTCAGGGGATCGAAAACCGGAACATGCGGCCGGATGGGAGCAACGCCGTCGGGACTCATTGGGAACGGCGATTTGATCTCCCTGGGGAAGACCAGGTGCTCGGGGAGCCAGACCGACTCGAACCCGGCCCCCTCCGCCGCCCGGGCCACCTCGACCCACTGGGACGGCGCCACCCGCAGCAGTTGCGCTCCAATCTTCATATTGGTCCTCCCTCCACGCGTCCTCGTTACTATAGTGTGCGGCGATAGCCTTGAGCGGGAGGGAGACGAGTTGTGGCTGGAGCCGAAAGTAATCCACCGCTGGGAGACGAGGAGCGAATGCTCCTTGCGGTGGACGAAGCCCTCGGATTCATAGATGACCCGGACTCGAGAGCCCACATCGCTATGCGGTTCTGCGAGCAGTACCTCAAGGCCTATAGAGCGGCCCAGTCCCCGGAGGCGCTTGTCCGCGTTTGGGACAGCTTCCGCTATTACCTGACGACCCCGGCAACCAAGCGCAAGTCCTTCCGCCTCGACTGGGATGAGGCGGGCAGGACCATCGAGGCATTGAGACGGCTGGTCCAAGGCGACAGGTGATTGGTCCCCTCTGCGACGGATATCCTTCGGTCAATTCCGGACAGGACAGACAGCAGCTAGAAAGACCGCCATCTCCGCTCGGCGGGGCGGTCCGCGCACTCGGTCCTTTGTCCGCAGCCGGCCGGCCCCGTTAGAATGGCGCCCATGGTCTGGGCCCTGATGATCATCTCCGGCGTTTCGCTGGCAGCCTGGCTGGTCCTCGTTTTCGCCCGCGGAGGGTTCTGGAAGGCCGATATCCTCCTTGCTGATTCAGACTGGGCAGCCGATGCCGATGCGGACTGGCCAGCAACGAGCATCGTGCTCCCAGCCAGGAACGAGGCGGCGGTCCTTCCCCGAACGCTGCCATCGCTGCTATCGCAGGACTATCCGAAGCCCCTCGCTATATTCTTGGTGGACGACCAAAGCGACGATGGAACGCCGGACGAAGGAGTCAACATCCGTGAGAGGTCGGTCTCCCACCACCAGTTGAAGGTCGTAAGGGGTGAGCCGACGCCGAGCGGGTGGGCCGGCAAGGTGTGGGCGATGCACCAGGGAGCGCAGGAGGCGCTGTCCCTGGACCCCAAGTACGTGCTCTTTACTGACGCCGACATCACCTTTGCTCCCAGCTCGGTCCGCGAGCTGGTCGACGCGGCGGAGTCGGGGAGCTTGGACCTTGTCTCCGTGATGGCGCGCCTGCGGACCTCCGGACTCTCGGAGTCTCTCCTGGTACCAGCGTTCGTGTACTTCTTCGCAATGCTGTTCCCGTTCCGGTGGGTCAACAGGCAGGACAAGCTGACTGCTGCGGCTGCGGGCGGCTGCATGCTCGTCAGAACATCCTCCCTTCGGTCCACGGGAGGCCTCGAGCGCATTGCCGACAGGATCATCGACGACTGCGCCCTGGCCGGTGTCATCAAGTCCGGCGGCGGCCGTCTTCGGCTCGGATTCAGCGACGACATCCAAAGCGTCCGTGAGTACCGGGGACTCGCGGGCATCTGGCGTGTGGTTGCCCGGACCGCCTTCGCTCAGCTCAACTACTCGCGCGCGGCCCTGGCAGGCACGACAGTCGGGATGCTCGTCGTCTTCGCATCGCCTCCGATAACAGCGGCTTTGGGGCTCTTCATGGCATCCGCAACCGGCGGACTCTGGTGGCTCGCCGCAGTGATGGGCCTCGTCTCCTGGGGCTTGATGGCAGCGAGCCAAGTCCCGATGCTTGTCCGTTACGCGGTCCCGGCCCCGACGGCCGCGTTGATGCCGGTCAGCGGCATCCTCTACTCGTTGATGACCCTGCATTCCGCAGTCATGTACTGGCAGGGCCGCGGTGGTAGCTGGAAAGGACGGACCTATCCCCTCCGCGGGGCCGCAGAAGGCACCGCCAGGGAGGTGGATTCATGAGGCAGGCGCGGTGGACCGAGACCGGGATCGAAGTCGCCGACGTCAGTCGGCCTCCTCTCCCGGAGGGCTGGGTCCGGCTGAAGGTCCATGCCTGCGGCATCTGTGGCTCGGACCTTCACTCCTACCATCGAGACCTGCCGGTTACTCCGGGCGGCGTTCCCGGGCACGAGGTCTGCGGCTTCGTGGAAGCGGGTCCGGCGGGCATTAAGGACGGTCTGTACGCCGTGCAACCCAAGAGCGCTTGCGGCAGTTGCAGAATGTGTCTATCGGGACGCCGGCATATCTGCCCCCGAGGAGTGTTCATGGGGGGAGCCGCCCTGAAGGGCGGTCTCGCGGAATTCGTCGATGCGCCGGCAGACCTGATATTTGCGGTGAGTCGTTCGGTCTCCCCGTTGGTGGCTTCCATGGCCGAGCCGGTGGCGGTCTGCGTGAGGGGCATCCACCTGGCTCGGCCCGGCCCGGACAGCCGCGTGCTGATACTGGGCGCCGGGACCATCGGCCTCCTTACGGGGCTGCTCGCCCGGAGCCGCGTGGGCCAGGTCGGAATCACCGCACGCTATCCGCAACAGCGGGACGCAGCGCAACGGTTCGGGCTCACTCCATTGGACGAAAACGGCCTCGATGCCTGGACGAGAGAGGGGGCGCCTGACGTCGTCATCGAGACGGTGGGGGGAAACGCGAACACCCTCGGGCAGGCCGTCAACGTCTGCGGCAGGGGAGGTAGGATCGTGGTGCTGGGGGTATTTACGGGCGAGCAATCCGTCCACGCTCTGAAGCTCGTCGTCGAGGAGATCGAGATCGTGGGCTCCATCGTGTACGGGAGCGGGCGCCGGGGAAGGGAGTTCGGGGCGGCGGTCTCCTTGCTCTCGAGGTACGCCGCCGAGCTGTCCACCCTGCAGACCCACCAGTTTCCTCTATCCAACATCAAGGATGCATTCGAGGCGGCGGGCAACAAGAAGGCCGGCGGCATCAAGGTCACCGTGGTCCCGTGATCGCGCGGCTACCGGCTCATCGAGCGGCAAGGCGCTGCTGCCAGAGCACCTGGAAGATGAACTCGGCGATCTCCAACCGGTCCTTCGCCTGCTGAGGGGTATCGCCCCAGACGGTGAGCCCGTGCCCCGCTACCAGCACGGCTGGGACCGCCAGGGCATCGTCCACGACGGCAGCGAAGTCCCCGGCCAGGTCCTCCATGCTCGGCCTGTTCGCCAGCACCGGCACCCGGGCCTCGATGGCGCCGTCCCGCCACTCCACCCCCCACCCCTTGAGCATCTCCATCCCGGCGATCTCGAGGTACGAGATTCCTTCCGGACCGGGGACGTTCGCCATCGAGACCAGCGATGAGGCTACGGTGTGGACATGATAGATGGCGCGTACATCGGGCAGCCGACCATAGAGGGCCAGGTGGATGGCGGTCTCGGCGGAGGGTCTCCTCTTCGCAGGCGGCACCCCGGGCATCGAGTCCCGCATTTCCTCGGGGACGACAACGATGTCCTCAGCCTGGAGCTGTCCTTTGGGGGCCCCGGTCCCGGTAATCGCGATGGTCAGCGGGGAGGGGCTCAGCCGTACCGATAGGTTCCCCGAGGTGCCCCACATCCAGCCGCGGCCGTAGAACTCCCGGGCACTGGAGACCAGGGAAGCGATCAGGGCGGCGGGGGTGCCTTCGGGCGGCACGGAAGCTGTCACGGGCCCCTCGGTGGCGACGCCCCCATCTGGCTCAGGCGGCGGCCCAACGCGTCCTTGACATCAAAAAAGGTCTCGAAGGGCTCGTAAGGTATACCCTCGTCGCCAAGAAGGCGGGATAGTTGCCCACGGGCGAAGACCAGGTCGGCTTTCCGGGCCCCATGCAGATCGGTGACGCCGTCGCCGACAACGATGCGATACGCGCCCAGGTACTCGTCCATGACCCGTGCCTTGCAGATACCGCACGTCTCGCAGGCGTACGGGTGTCGCAGCGCGATATAGTCGCCGGACAGGTCGGCTGGAATCGTGTACATCCGCTTGATCCAGGGCTTGAAACTCTCCATTACGGGCTCGACGAAGAAGTCGATGCCTCCCGACACCACGAGAAAGTCGATGTGCATCTCGGCACAGGACTCGAGGAGCTCCTGGAACCCCGGACGGAGCGCGACGACCCTCTTCGCGTACTCGACAATTGCGTCTTTCTCCGAGGTCCGGACCTGCGCGAATATCTCCGCCACACCCTCTTTGAGGGGTTTCCGCTGGGACAGGATCTCGGCGACCTGGTCTTGCCAGCCATCCGAGGCGAAGCCGCGCCAAACGGCCACGATCAGGTCCTCGACGGTGATGGTGCCGTCGAAGTCACAGAAGACAATCGGGTCGCCCCGCGTGAATGCAGGCTTGTTCATCGTCCCCAGAGGCCCAGCGCCTGGGCGAGCTCCGGCGAGTCCTGAGCCTCCGCGACGGGCTTGTCCGCGAGGGCCAGGTCGATCGCCTGCCGGAAAGCCAGAGCGCCGGCGCGGGCCCCCGCCGGATGCCCGTGGACTCCGCCTCCGGCGTTGACGACAACATCCGTCCCGTAGTCCTCGAGAATCTGGGGCACGAGGCCCGGATGGATCCCGGCGGAAGGTCCCGGGAAGGTCCGGCGGCAATCTCCCATGGGGCCGGTCAGGGCATCGCGAATAGCGTCCGTTTCGGAGGCGGGGAGCGCTACAGAACCGTAGCTGGAGGGGAACAGTACGACGTCAGCTCCGGCGGCCCGCATCAGCGTGCCCAGGACGATGCGGTAGGCAATGCCATGCTCCGGAGCGGACCCCAGTGCGCCCGCAAGCGCGGGATGGGCCACGATGGGGACACCCAGGGCGGGGTCCCTGGCCAGCGCTTCCAGCATCGGATACCCGTAGGCAAGGACGTTCAGCAGCAAACAGTCCGCCCCCTTGTTGACCAGGTCTTTGGCCCTCTCTAGTAGGGTGCCCGCGGGGCCCGTCAGGTTCAGGGCGTACAGGGCCGTGCTTCCGGTCTCCCTCATCGCAGCGTCGGCCGCCCTGGCGCAGGCTTCAAGGCGAGCTTCCGTAGGACAGATGTCCAGGTCGGGCAGTATCTCATCGTCCTTGATGATGTCGCTGCCGCCCAGCGCCTGCTGCAAGAACATCTCTCCCAGATCGGCTGCCGGCAACCCAACGCAGGGCTTGAATATCGACATGGTCAGTGGCCGCCGCTCGATCCCGGTGATGCTCCGCAGCCCGTCTATGCCGAATCGAGGCCCGGGAAGCCGTCCCAAGAACGATGAAGGTAGTTCCAGGTCCAGCAGCCTGATCCGGCCGTCGAGCGAGACCTTCCCGAATATCATGACCAGCAGGGTCGCGATGTCGCCCTGGGTGTTCTCCGGAGGGAACCCGATGGTGAACTGGGCGGTCACCGTTCCCCGGGACTCTCTGGGGGGCTCGACGTCGAGGACGACCCCGCGATGCCGCGTCAGCCGTTCCCTGCCACCGGTGTCGACGGGGGTCCAGGTGTCCGTAGTCTGGCCCAGGGCTACGCCTTCGGCCCTCTTTTCGACATCGAATGGGCCGTCCGCCGAGACGAGGTAGGTCGCCTTGATCAAGTCCCGCAAGGCGGCTAGCCCATGGCGTCTTTGTAGTGGGGCACCCAGCCGCTGGGGTCCTTGAACAGCCGCAGCGCCTTGATCGAGCGGGTATCCGTCAGGGTGAACCAGTGGAAGGTCTTGGCCGGCACGATGATGTAGTCCCCGGCGCTGACCGTCACGGTAAAGGCCGCGGCGTCCTCCGGCTCGAAGCCGAAGAGCCCCTCCCCGGAGAAGATGTAGCGGACCTCGTCGTCGTCGTGGTAGTGGACCTTGTCGAACTTGGCGAGGGCCTCATGGAGGCCGGGGGTCTCGGGACTCATGACCACGATATCGGCCTGGGTATACCCATGCTCCTCGGCCTCGACGCTGAGCTTCTCACGGTAGGCGCCGAGGACCTCGCCCTTCTCATCGTCGGTGAGCGACGGCTTTCCCTGGAGAGGACCCAGCGATGCGGGGACTGTCCATGTATCAAAGACGACGCTATGCCGCGAGAGGAAATCGCGCATCTCTGCGCCCTCCTCCACCCGTCCGGCCTTTCCGTCGAGCGTCAGCACCACCACGTCGCACCTCCGGTCCTGGTGTATCCGGCCGCCCGTCTCGCCCGGGTCGACGGAGGCCACGGGATTGTAGCATGGTACGGTGACCGGGGCCGTCGCGGAGCCCTGTCCGGGGGAGCGTTTCTTTTTGACACCCCCAAGGGGCGGACGTATCATATTCCGCGGCCCGGCCTAGGGCCGAGTTCCCGATTCCTCTCGATTCGATGGCCCCAGCCCCAGCCTGTTTCGGAGTGACGTGATGAAGGTGCACGAGTACCAGGCCAAAGAGCTCTTCAGCAAGCACGGGGTGGCCGTTCCGAAGGGGTCCGCGGCAACGACCGCGGATGAGGCGGCGGCCAGGGTCGAGGAGTTGGGCGGGACAGCGGTGATCAAGGCGCAGGTCCATGCGGGAGGCCGTGGAAAGGCCGGAGGGGTCAAGGTCGTCAGGTCCGCCGATGAGGGGCGGGAGTTCGCAAAGGGGCTCCTGGGGAGCCGCCTCGTGACGCATCAGACCGGGCCCGAGGGTGTGCCCGTCGACAAGGTGCTGGTGGAAGAGGCCATTACGATCAGCAAAGAGCTGTATTTGAGCATACTGATCGATCCAGCGGAGCGCCGGCCCGTTATCATCGCCAGCGAGGCGGGCGGCATGGACATCGAAGAGGTCGCCGCCAGCACCCCTGAGAAGATCGTTCAAGTCCCCATCGATCCGGTTATTGGCTTCCAGCCCTTTATGGGGCGCCGCGTAGCCGCCGGATTGGGTCTCCCCGCGGAACTGGTGCGGCCCGCGGGGACCATGTTCGCAAACCTCTTCAAGCTGTTCGAGGGGCTCGATTGCTCGCTAGTCGAGATCAACCCCCTGGCTATTACCGGGGACAACCGGCTACTCGCCGCCGACGCCAAGCTTTCCTTCGACGATGACGCTTTGGGAAGACATAGGGAGCTGGGCGAGCTCAGAGATATCGGCCAAGAAGACCCCCTGGATGTCAGGGCCAGCGAGTACGGCGTCAACTACATCCGGCTCGACGGCGACGTCGGCTGCATGGTCAACGGGGCCGGCCTTGCGATGGCGACGATGGACATTATCAAGCTCATGGGGGCCTCGCCGGCCAATTTCCTCGACGTAGGAGGCGGGGCCAGCGAGGAGCAGGTGGACCAGGCTTTCAAGATCCTCCTGGCGGACCCCAAGGTCAAACGCGTCCTGGTGAACGTCTTCGGCGGCATCCTCCGCTGCGACGTCTGCGCGAGGGGAATCATCAGCGCCGCCAAGGCTGAGGGCATGGATATCCCCCTCGTCGTCCGAATGAGAGGGACCAACGCCGAGGAGGGAAAGCGGCTCCTGGCGGACTCGGGGCTGAAGGTCATCATCGCTGATGATCTGCAGGAAGCGGCCGAGACGGTGGTGGCGGCGTGACCAGCGGTACAGCACACTTTGGTGAGCCGGTTGTCCAGGTGACGGCTTACTGGAGGCCCGAATGAGCATTCTCGTCGGCAGGGACACCAGGCTTCTCGTTCAGGGAATTACGGGGAACGAAGGGTCGTTCCACACCGAGCGGTGCATGGAGTACGGGACGAATGTCGTCGCCGGAGTAACCCCCGGAAAGGGAGGGACCACGCACCTGGGCGTCCCTGTCTTCGATAGTGTCCTCGATGCGATGAGAGAGACTGGGGCCAATGCAAGCATGATCTTCGTGCCCCCAGGCTTCGCGGCCGACGCCATCCTTGAGTCCGCCGACGCCGGGCTCGACTTTATCACCTGCATCACCGAGGGGATACCGGTCATCGACATGGTGAGGGTAGGCCGGTTCGTGGAGGACCGGCCGGGCCGTCTCATCGGCCCCAACTGTCCCGGGGTCATCTCCCCCGGCGCCATGTGCAAGATTGGGATCATGCCGGGCGCCATTCACCGGGATGGCAACGTCGGCGTCGTCTCGAGGAGCGGCACGCTGACATACGAAGCGGTCGCCCAGATTACAGAGGCGGGCATGGGCCAGTCGACCTGCGTCGGCATAGGGGGCGACCCCATCACCGGCACCAGCTTCGTCGAGGTGCTTCGCCTCTTCGAGGAGGACCCACAAACTGAGGGAGTGGTGATGATTGGGGAGATCGGCGGCTCCAAGGAGCAGGACGCAGCCGCGTTCATCAAGGGCCACATGAAGAAGCCGGTGGTCTCCTTCATCGCCGGCGGGTCCGCGCCTCCCGGCCGCCGCATGGGCCACGCCGGCGCCATCATCACCGGCGCCAGCGGCACCGCTGAGGCCAAGCAGGCCGCCCTCCGCGACGCCGGGGCCACCGTCGTCGACACCCCGGCAAGGCTTGGAGAGACGATGGCCCGCGTCCTCGGGAAATAGCCCCAGACCCCAGCAAGCGCTCCAGCCCCGGCGCATCTGCTCCAAGACCGGGATAGCTTCGATCTTCTCGTCCGGCAAGAGGTCCCAGCAGGTCCCCTTGGGACGAGCCCGGCGCCTGCACCGCGGATGGCTTCAAGTGGAGGGCTGGGGTGCTCCCATGGGCCATCAGCCGGCTTGGGCCAGTGGAGCCACGCTGAATACCACGTGGAAGGGCTTGCAGTAAATCACGACGCTTCCCACTGCGTCGGCGTCGACCCCGGCAGGTATCTCGTAGTTCTGATTGCCTCGGTTCCCCTTGAGCTTGCCGAGATCGAGGTAGCCTGGAGTCTTGACTTCACGCCCCGTAGCGGGGTCGGGATGGGGCGAAAGAATGACGTGCAGGTCGGGGCCGTTGGTGACCCGAAGGTTATCGAGCCTGAGGAAGGACATGCCCTCGGCCAATCCGTAGATGGTAGCCTGGCCGCTGCCCTTGTGAAAGCTGTCCTGGTCTCGGAAGTCTCCCGTCTTCACTCTTGCTAAGGATGACGCAGCCGTCGTCGAGACTCCTCCGTCTTGCGCCGGTGCCGATGGGGTCGCGGCTGCCATCGTTTCGTCGACGGGGTCCTGGTCCATGGCGGCGATCCCGGCCATGATCTGCTCTACGTCGTCACGGTCCATCCCGGAAGGCACAGTGGCGGAGAAGGCAAAGGGGAATTCCTCCTCCACGGTCTTATTGATGAACAGCGGCGAGCCTAGGTCATAGGCCAGAAACCCGACGAGAGCCAACACCGGGACCGCGGCGATGCTGATCGGACGCCAGCGCCGGAGTACCCAGCGGTGCCAGCCGCTGCGGTAGGCGTACGCACCCGCCGCGGAGGCCGCGACGAGGAGGCCGGCGAATATGAGCCAACGCCAGGGATACGCGTCGGCCGCCAACCGCTCTAGATCCCCGAAGAACTCTGACATCTCCTGCCACCCCGCATACGTTTGGCGCTCCGTTATCGACGGGCGCACCGTAATGATAGCCCCGAAGTTCTTACGACTCCGAGGGCAATTCTTAACCGCCTGTTAAGCCTGTCCCATCACAACATGGTTGGCCAAGAGGGAGGCGATGATGGAAACGAAGATGATGGAAACAAAGCGGTTACCGGGAGCCCGCTAAGAGCCTGGCTACGTCGGACTCAACCCTGGTCCCTTCGAAGAAAGCGGGGTTTGTGCCGCCGTACAGCGTCGCCGGGTTGGTGAACGCGAAGTCGCGGAAGTCATCCTCGGTCAACGCCTGGCTCTCCACCAGGCTGTACGCCTCCTCGAGTATTTCACGCATGTCCGGCACGTCCCAGTGGCCGAGATCGGAGCTCAACATGGGACGAAGCCGCGCGCCGAAGGGATTGGCCTTGGAGTTGAAGGCCGATGCCGTGACGGGGTCGTCCGCTTCGCAGCCAAAGTAGAAGTAGGGCTCGAAGAGGCCGCGGATATCTTCTGCTTGTTCAATGCCGGTGGCGGCAAAGTCATCGTGGTAGGGCTCCCCAGACCCGCCCGAAAGCATCGGGCTCTCGATGATGCGGTCCAGGCGGTCCTTCATCCGGTCGTTCCCATAGTCTTCCAGGAGCCCCCTGAAGGCCTCCCGGTCCAGGTTCCGGGGGTTGAGGCGCTGGATGTTCCGCGGGCCGCGCTTTTGCCATCGCGCTACGATATCCGCGTAGAGGGTCACCGCCCATCCGGCGCCGCACTCGAGGAACGCGAAGCGCAGCGCGGGGAACTTGCGTGTAAGGCCTCCGAAGAAGATGGCCTTGCAAAAGGCGTCAGCCACTGAGGCGAAGTGCCCGATATGGTTATACATATAGTTGTTTACGGACCGCCGGGTCCCCACACCCATGCCCCCGGAATGACAAGCGGGCACGACCTTCAGCTCGACGCACTTGGCCCAGAACGGGTCGTAGTCGTACTCGCTCTCCATCGCCAGATGGTCCAGACGGTTCACGTAGCGGAAGAGGTCCGGGTGTTGCCGGTGCACGGCTTCGATGGGACGGTAGACTTGGCCTGGGACGAGGACGGCCTTCAGCCCCAGCCGGCCCACGGCGAACTCCAGCTCCTCGATGCCTTCTTCGGGGGTGTGGGCGGGAATCACCGCCGCCGGCGTCAGCCGGTCGGCATGTTCGCCGAACATGTCTGCCATGTACAGATTGACCGCGCGGGCGCACGCCCTTCGCACATCGTCCTCTGGGTACGAGATCATGTTCAGCGCGACGCTCGGATACAGGACCGAGAAATCCAGCCCCATCTCGTCGAGCCGGCCGTGGAGCAGCTTCGGGGTCATGGCAGTCGCCCGGTCGAGCGTGTCGCTTGGGAGCGCCCACCAGGGAGTCGGGCTCGTCCATTCCGCCCTGCGGCCCTCCGGCGTCAGGCGCCAGTAGCGACCGCTGGGGAAGTCGGTCGGGAAGCGCTCCGCCGCCAGGCGCTTCACCATATCCCCCCCGGCGACATCCCGGACGTAGTCCTCGAAGACCGGCATCACTTCGATGAAATGGCCGTCTGTGTCGATCACCGGGTGCGACAAATGGCTGCGTATCTTCTCTGATGCCGACGGGCCAGTAGAGACCATCACGCCCCCCTCCAGCTCTGGATGTATCGACGCGCGCTGAGAGGCCGGGGAGCCCCGGCCAGCGCGCGGACCGCCCGGATGATACCCTGATCAAGGGATGCCGGCGACCCTCCTGAAGTTTCTCGTCGTCGTATAGGCAACCTCTTCGAGGGCCAGCCCCTTCAGCTCGGCCACCTTCTCGGCGACTTGAACGACATGTGAAGGTTCCGTCCTCCGCACCGGGTTCTTCTTCCACGGCTGGGGATAGGAGTCGGTCTCCAGGACAATCCTGTCAATCGGTAGGTCCCTGACGACGTCTTGGAGCTCCGGCAAGCGCAGCAACGGCTTGGCCAGCGAGAGATAGAACCCCATCTCGGTGGCCTCCTCGGCCTTGGCGTTGTCCCCCTGGAAATAGTGCCAGATGGCGCCCGTCTCGTGGGCCTTCTCCTCACGCATGACCCGCAAGATAACGTCATCGGCCTCCCGGGCGTGAAAGTCCACGGGCTTACCGACTTCATGGGCCAGGCGGATGTGTCGACGAAGGGACTGCTCCTGCCACCCCCGGTCGGGGGAAGTCTCCATGAAGTCCAGCCCCGTCTCGCTGATAAACACCACCTTCGCGGCCGTCGACGCCATCTCTCTGAGGGCCGCCTCATCTCCATCGGAGAACGGTCCGCTCAGGTCCATGGGGTGGAGCCCGACGCCGGCGTAGACGACATCGAAACGCTGGGAGAGCTCGATCGCTCTCCGGGAGGATTCCAGGGTCGATCCAACGCTGACAATGGCCTCGACACCGACCTCACGGGCCCGCGAGACCAATACCTCGACCTCGTCGTCGGAAAACTGGTCCAGATGGGTGTGGGTGTCAGAGAACACGCGCGCCGTCCCTGCAACTTAGGCCTGAGCATTATAGCGGTGGCCCCCATGTCCCCAGAGTGAGGACGGGGCCTGCGATATACTGGCCCAGACGTTTTCCTCCCACCCCCAGCGAGACTCTTCGTATCTCATGTACCCCCCTGAGCTGCGCTATTACCGGGAACACCAGTGGGTCCGCGCCAGTGATGACAGCGTTGGGGTCATCGGCATTTCATTCTTCGCCCAGGAGGAGTTGGGGGACATCGTTTATGTCGACTTGGCCGAGACCGGGGCCGAGCTGACACGGGAGGGCAAGTTCGGAGAGGTCGAGTCGGTGAAGACCGTCTCCGATCTGTTCACCCCCGTGAGCGGGACTGTAGTCGAGGTCAACGTGCTGCTGGGCGAGGAGCCCGGGCTGGTCAACGACGACCCGTACGGCGCAGGCTGGATGCTCCGGGTCAAGATGATCGACCCATCGGAGTTGGACAGCCTCATGAGCGCACGCGAGTACGAGCAGATGATAGGCCAGGCCGGTTAACGGCGAGTCTATCCTCGAAGCCCACGATCTGGTGACCCCCTGGGAGGCAACTCAAGCCTTCCGGCGTCCGCGAGGGCCAGCCCCGTGGTCTGCTAGCCTATCGGCGTGGACTACCTCCTGGCCATCGCCCTGGGCTACCTCTTGGGGAGCATCCCCTTCGCGTACCTCCTGGGCCGTGTGCGAAGCATCGACATACGGCAAGTTGGGACCGGAAATCCAGGTGCAGCCAACCTGTTCAGGAAGGTCAGCAGGCCCCTGGGGGTGTCCGCCGCAGTCCTGGACGGGGCAAAAGGGGCCGCAGCGGTTGTCATCGGCATCTCGCTCGGACTGGACAGCGGCGCCGAGCTGCTCCCTGGGGCTGCAGCGGTCGCTGGGCACTGGTACCCCATCTTCTTCAGGTTCCGGGGAGGCGAAGGGCTCGCGACGGCGATCGGCGCGGTCCTCGGAGCCCTGCCCATCGCGGGCGCCATCGGACTTGCCGTCGGCGTCTCCGTGACTGCCGCGTGGCGGAATACGGGGCGGGGGGCCGGCATGGGTTGGGCCGCCTTTCTGGGCGCCTCGACTGGGCTGGGCCGCGATTGGGCGGTCATCGCCGGGGTAATGGGCCTGGGGGTGGTGATCCTGGCCCGGACCCTCGTCCGGTCCCGGGAGCAGGACAGCCCAGGGAACATGGAGCACCGGTAGACCCGCGGCCACGATCCCCGCGGACCCATCGTTGACTTTGCCATGACCTGCTGCTACGTTTTGGCCGCTTCACCAGGACCGGCAGTTTCCCCGTCCGGCGACCTGAGGTCCTGAAGGGGCGACCCGTCACTTTCTTCCATGCGGCCGCCCCGAGCCTCTTTGACGTAGCCATTGTCGCCGTGGCCATCATGATCACCAGCAGCTTCGAAAACATGTGGAGACTCCGTTGAAACAGGGCCAATGGACCGACCGAGGGATCGAGGTTAGGGAAGCGGAACCCGGCGCACTGAAAACGGGTTGGGCCCGGCTCAGAGTCGGGGCCTGCGGCATCTGCGGCACCGACCTGCATCGCTTCCACGGGCGAGCGGCGTTCCGGGCCGGCGTTCCAGGCCATGAGTTCGTAGGGACTGTCGAATCCGGGCTCGCCGGACTGCCCGACCGGCTGTACGCGGTGCTGCCGCTGTATGCCTGCGGCAACTGCGACTACTGTCATTCAGGATGGCCCAATCACTGCCCGGACGCGCGCTACGTGGGCGTTCACGACCCCGGAGGTATCGCCGTGACGGCGGACGCCCCAGCCGGGAACCTGTACCCGGTGGACCCATCGTTGTCCCCGCTGGAAGCGTCGATGGCCGAACCCCTGGCCGTCTGCGTCCGGGCGATGGACCTGGCCCAGATCGACCTTGACAGCCGGGTGCTGGTCCTGGGGGCAGGAACCCTTGGGTTGACCTCGGCCATGCTGGCCAGGGACCGGGCCGCAGAGATTGCGATTACCGTCCGATATCCCCAGCAGCGGCAGGTGGCGGAGCGCCTCGGCGTCACCGCGCTCAACGAGGACGAAGCGGCCTCCTGGGCAACTGAGACGGGGCCCGATACGGTCATTGAAACGGTGGGTGGCGACGCGGACACGGTGAACGTGGCCCTCAGGGCCTGTCGTCCAGCTGGGCGAATCGTGTTAGTAGGCTCTTTAGCGGCGACCCAACCGACCGAGGTGGCCCTGATAAGCCGGAAGAGCCTGACCGTGGTGGGCTCCCTGGCCTATGCCTCGGGGCGCCGCGGCCTGGAGTTCGGGGCGGCGGTCACATTGCTGGCCCGGTACCGCGAGGAGCTGGGATGGCTGCAAACGCACCAGTTCCCGCTGGACGACGTCGCCGGCGCCTTTGCAGCAGCCTCGGATAAGAACAGCGGCTGCATCAAGGTCACCGTAATGCCCAACTGATGGCCGGAAGCCAGAACCGAGGACTCCCCAGTGGACGAGTCCGTCCGCTCATCGATCAGCCTGATCGTCGGGAAAGTACCCCTTCGAGCGGCTCGTCACTCATACATTCGGGCTGGAGGATTCCCCCGAGGCTCCGCTGGCACTGGCCGGCGGGTTCCCCGAACAGCAACCCATCAACGTCGTGATGACGCCGGGCTCCGTGGGGCGGGATACCCGCAGGCCGGTTTGAGTGACCAGGCTTGCCTCATTGCCTAACCCAGCACGCCGGTCTGTCTCAACAGGTCCAGGGTGCCCTTGAGGTCCTCGAGATTGCCCAGATCGATATCCGGCGGATCCAGGCTGCTCAGCGGCGGCACGCCCTCGGCGGAAGGCACCCCTGCGACCACGGGGAACTCGAATGTCTCGCCGGTGAAATAGCTTTGGGAGGACGGGCTGAGCAGGAAATCTACGAGGCGCCGCGCAGAGTCCTGATTGTCGGAGGTCCGCAGAATGCCCACGCCGGCCACGTTGAGCATCGACCCAGGGTCGCCGCCGCCATAGTAATGGTTCCGTGCGCCGAAGCCCTCTCCCTCTGATTCGAGAAATCGATGAAGGTAATAGTGATTGACGAATCCAACGTCGATCTCCCCTGTCCCGGCGGCCTGGACGATAGGAGTGTTTTTGGCGTAGACCTTGGGCTCGTTGGCCTGCACGCCTTCGAGCCACGCCCTAGCCCGCTCTTCACCAAGCTGAACCCGGAGAGCGGTCACGAATGCCTGGAACGAGCCGTTGGTCGGTGCCCAGCCGATCCTGCCTTTCCACTTCGAATCGGTAAATCCCAGGATGGACGGCGGCAAGTCATCTGGACTGATCGTGCCCCGGTGATAGACGACGGTGCGGGCCCGCCCGCTGGTGCCAACCCAATCGTCCCGCCGGGAACGGAATCGGCGGTCGACCCGGCCCAGCGTGGCTTCGGGCAAGGCAGCCAGCAGTCCCTCCTGCGACAGCGCCCCCAGGGCGCCCGCGTCCTGGAAGAAGACCACGTCAGCCGGACTGTTCCGCCCCTCCTCAAGGACCGTCCCCGCCAGCTGGGAAGTGCCTGCGTAACGCACCTCGATCTCTATGCCGCTCTCCGCTTCGAACCGCTCCAGGATTGGCCCTACCAGGTTCTGGCTGCGCCCGGAGTAGACAGTTAGGCTATTGCCGCCTCCCCCACACGCCGCAAGGGCTGTCGCCACCGCGAGAGTCCCAGCGAGAACAACGAGCACTCTTCGAGTGAGCGGCAAAGGGAAGTGTCGATATTTCATTTTAGACATCACCTCTACGTAGTTGAATACAACGTATGCACTATCTGCGAGCCCGGATACTAGCCGCGGCCGGACCCACTGTCAAGGCTTTATGGGTCGCCACTCGCGTTTGCGCTTGCGCACTCAGGACTAGTCCACGGAGCATAGACACGAGAGAGCCGCTTGTCGGGTTTGGCGCCGCCGACTATCCTTCCTGGAAAGGCGACCCTTTGGTTCAGGGGCCGGGCGCAGTCCGCGAAGGACCACCATGATCAAGAGCTTCTCCTACATCTACGTGGGCCATGTCGACATGGAGAATCTCGGTTTTGAGGGGACGCCGGTCAACGACCGGCGGTACTCCAATGACCATCTGGTCACCGCCTTCGACACGGCGGCCGAGCTGGCCAAGACCATGGACCCGTTGGGCTACGACGCCCTCTGGCTGGCCGAACACCATTTCCAGCACGAGGGCTATGAATGCCTGCCGAACCTGCCCTTGCTTTTCGTGCATTTGGCCCACCTCACCAAGAGTCTCCGGTTTGGCGCTGCCTTTAACATCGTCCCAATGTGGCACCCGCTGCGGTTGGCCGAGGACTTCGCAGCCGCCGATGTTCTGACCAACGGGCGAGCCATATTCGGCATTGGCCGGGGCTACCAGAACCGCGAAGTGGAGACCCTCGGCGGGGTGATGGAGGATGAAGAAATCAACCGCGCGATGTTCGAAGAGCAGGTTGAGATCATTTTCAAGGCCTTCCACGAGGAGTCTTTCTCCTACCACGGGAAGTATTACCAGGTACCCCCCGAGATGGAGTACAGAGGCTACGGTCTGAAGGAGATAACCCTGGTCCCCCGCCCTCTACACCGCCCGGTCGAGGTCTGGCAGCCAGTTCTCAGCGCCAATCCGAGGGCCCTGGACCTCATGGCGAGGCATCGCATCAAAGCGGTGATCCCGGCCCAGGGAGGGATGCCCGTCAGGCAGATGGAAGCATTCAGGGATGCCGCAGCACGGCAGGGGCGCCAAGTCGAGTTGGGTGAAGACGTATGCTTCTTCATTCCCTGCCACATCTCTTCCAGCCGTGTCGAGGCCGCCCGCGAGGTGGAGCTTTTCTATGAGGAGAGCCGAAAGAGGACTTCGCCCCTGAGCCTTGGCGGCGGCCTTACCAAGGAGCAAATCTCCCTCCTGGGCGATCCTACGACGGCGCGCTCCGCCGGAATCCCGCCGCTGGAGCAGGTGGTTGCCGGCAATCCTGGTTGGCTATACGGCCCCGCCGACGAGGTTATCCAGACTATCAAGGACATCGAAGAGACATACCCGAAGCTCGAACATCTCATGGTGTACTCTCCTGAAATGACCCACCGAAACGTCCTGCTGGAGCAGGCGGTCCGGTTCGCGGAAGAGGTCATGCCGGCTTTCCCAGATGCGATCAAGCGCAGTGGCCCAGACCGGCCATCGGGCGTTAGAAATGCGGACTGAGCATACGCCAGGCATCGACCTATCGGACGCAGTCCGGGACACGAGCGCGGCCTGACAAGGCGCACTAGCTTCCGGTCATTTCCCCAGCGAGCGGCTATCCGCCGAAGCTTCCCGGCAGAAGGATATTCGAGCCCCGGGGAATCCGGGATGGCGCGCCTCTCGGCGCAGGCATCTTCGCACGCTCCGGCGAGCGCGACCATCTACGGGCCTTGCCCATCGGCCCGTCGGGAGCGAACGGGGTCGCCATAAGCACTGAAGCCGCCGGCGGCAGCCCTGCGGGACGTCCTCTGGGGTCCCATCGTGGTGACCGGAGCCTCCCGCTCCGCGGGTGGAGTGCAGGCGGCTACAGGGCCGGACCCCAGCCAGAGACGGGCGGCTAGCCGGATTCTATTGGGTCGGGCTTGAGGTCCTCCAATAGGCCTTCCACAACCTTGCCGTGCAGGACACTGCGGTGCCCTCCGAGCCCTCGGCGAATATTCCGCGCTCCCGGCACACGCATGCCCCAACCCGCGCGGGCCATCACATTGATCACGGGGACCCCGGCCTTGGCGACCCGACCGATCGACCGCCGGAGTGGGCCAACGTCCAGCTGGTCGTATTCCAGGACCACCCTTGAGTACCACGCGGCCGGAATGCCCAGCAGAGGGGCCCGCGCGATGATGTCGGCGGCCCGCTTGGCCCGGGACTCCAACCAGATTCCCCCCTGGGCCGCAGCCGAGACTGCCGGGTCCAAGGTTAGAACAGCCGCCAGGTTGGGTTTCCTGGCGCTCGATGAGACGTCGACGAGGAGTTGGAGTGCTACGGCCCCGCCCTTACTGTGTCCGATCAGGACGACCCGCTCGTCGAGGCACTCCAGCTCGCCCGCGAGGGCTTTCGCTGCCCAGACGACCGATCCGCCCACGCACGCCAGGCGGGACGCCTCGGCGCGTTCCGCAGCAAGCCCGCTTTCCCAACGCAGCAGACGTCCATCAGACCAGTCGAAAACACAGGCGTTCTCGGGTGTGCCTATCTGCCTGACGATGTCCGAAAAACCGTAGAAGCTCCCGCCGCGTCCATGGACGAGCACATAGTAGGCCGGCGGGCGAGAGCTCATCTGATAGCTCTGTGTCCAGCCGCCGTCAGCGGGGGACGAACGGACTCACATGACCCGACGCGACGTCGAAGGTACAGCGCCATTGCCGGTGAATGTCGTTGCCGAAGACGTGAATGGCAACCGTCTTGCCATGCGGAATCGCGACGGCGTGCACGTCGTTGGGGGGGATGACGTAGGCAGATTGTCCGGGGGCCACCTCGGCTATACCCGCCTCTTGCAAGTCCGCCTTCCAGGGCCTGGACCCGTCGTCGACGCGCCGATACGCAGTGTTCCGCTCGTGCCCCTCAATCACGCCGACCATCGCCCATCCATTGTGGTTATGGGCTGGAGCGCCGATGTTGGGCTGCCACACAGTGGCCCGGATCGTGATGTCGTCCGCGCGGTGGATATCGAAGCTCTCGTCTGGGCTCGCGGAGCCACCCAGATCGGCCAGACAGTCGGGCCGCGACACCAGGCGCTCCAGGAGAGGCCCCAGGAACTGCACTGTGCTTTCCGGCCCCTCGCATCTCCCCACGATTCTCTTGGCGTCTTCGACGAATTCCTGGACTCTATACGCGTCTCCCGCCATGGACGAGCCTCGAAGTCTGGATTGCAGCCAATTGTATGAACGTCGACTCCTACCGGCAAGCGGCGCGGGCCGGCTACGCCCTGAGCGCAGGGGCGACTCGTCGCTCCGATCACGTCGCCCTGCCAGTTGGTCGACTACGCCCTGAGTGCAGGGGCGACTCGTCGCTCCGATCACGTCGCCCTGCCGGTTGGCCGGCTACGCCCTGAGTGCAGGGGCGACTCGTCGCTCCGATCACGTCGCCCTGCCGGTTGGCCGGCTACGCCCTGAGTGCAGGGGCGACTTCCAGGGCGATGAGCTCCAGCTGCCGTAGGTCGAAGGGGGCGCTGGCGCCGAACATGAAGTGCTCGATGCCCATCCCCGCCAGGATCGACAGCCGCTCGACGCATTCGCCGGGGGTGCCAATAAGGGTCCGCTGAGCGATCTGCTCCGGATCGGTCTTTCGCCGGGCCGCCAGCTCCGCTACCCGGCGGTCTAAGGAGGCCCGATCCTTGTCGATCATAGCACTGAGGAACATGGACTTCTTGATCGAGCCCGGGTCCCGGTCCACGGCGGCGCAGTGTCCCGCCAGGACGTCCAGCTTGTGTTGGAGGTCCTGGGGTGACATGAAGAAGGCGTTCCACCCATCGGCATGACGGGCCACGACCCGCAGGGTCAGCTTCTCCCCAGCGCCCCCGACCCATACGGTAGGGTGCGGTTTCTGGATAGGCTTGGGCTCGCACGGCGCCTCTTCGAGGGTGTAATAGGCTCCGGCGAAGGTTGTCCTGTCGACGGTCCACAGCTTCTTCATGATCTGGATGCCCTCGGCGAGGGAGCCGATCCGCTCCGAGGCCTTGGGGAATGGGAAGCCGTAGGCCCGGTACTCCCGCTCCAGCCACCCGGCGCCGATACCGAGCTCGAGCCGGCCGCCCGAGATGACGTCCAGGGCAGCGGCCATGTTTGCCAGCACCGCCGGATGGCGGTAGGAATTCACCATTGTCATGGTGCCGACGCGGAGCCGCGTCGTCTGAGCGGCCATCGTGCTGAGGAGCGTCCAGCCCTCGAGCATCGGCGACCCAAGATCTCCCATTGGCGGCATGAAGTGGTCCTCAACCCAGGCAGAGTCGAAGCCCATCTCCTCCGCCGCCCGCCACAGGTGGGACAATGCGCCAATGTCCGACTGGTCCAGGGCCATCACCCCGAACTTGACTTTTGCGTCAGCCATTTCGACCTCCGGATCGTGATCCTATACGGGCTCGAACAGACCGCGAAAGGGCTCGCCCGCGAAGGGGTAGTACTCCTGGGCGTCCGCCTCTATCTATCCCTGGCAATGTCCATCGCAGACCGGTGCCCTAGGGCCACACAAGCTTGCCGTCCTCGTAGACCCGCTCCAGAAACGAATCGTCGAAGGCCGTGCGGTAGTCCACGGGATTGGGCAGCGCCTCGAATTCGATCAGGTGGTCGTAGAGGGCTTTCCACTGCCCGTCAGTCATAGACCCGAATCCCTTCTCTTCGACGACGGGACCCTTGGCATCCGCCAGTTCGGCCCTGAGCATAAACCGTTGGTGCTCCCGGTCCTCGCTGGGCGCGAAACGGAGAACAATGTCCAGGGTTTCCTCTTCGTTCTGCCTCGCAAACTCCACGCCCTTGAGGGTTGCCTTGAGGAAACGGTCGACCGTTTCGGGGTCTCCGGAGACGGTGTCCTCGTGGGTGATGTAGGTCAGTCCTAACGTCGGGACCCCGTAATCGGCTGGATCAAAGACCCGGACCGGGAAGCCCAGGCGCTTCAGCGTATCCGGTTCGTTCGACTTGAATACAGCGAGGACGTCGACCCGCCCCTCGGTGAGTACCCGGGGATCGAACCCCACACGGACCTCCTCGGCCTTGGAGCGGTCCACCCCCGCGGCTTTCAGCATCGCAAGGTACTCCGGGGGTACGCTGACCTTGTAGCCGACCTTCTTGCCTTCGAAGTCGTTGGGCGTGTTGATGCCCGAGCCCTCCACGGCCACAAACGCCTGTTGCCCTTTCTGGCCGAACAGGACGAAGGCCCGAATGGGGACCCCGGGGTCCGACCGGCGTCTGAGGACCGACGCGGCGTCGGCGGTGGTGAACTGCACGTCGCCAGCGAGTAAGAGCTTCAGGTGCTCGCCGGACGAGGCGTGCCGGATGTCGACGTTCAAGCCCTGTTCGGCGAAATAGCCCTTGTCCTGAGCAACGTAGGCCGCGACGAAGGGCAGGTTTGCCTGGGGCTTAAACCCCGCCATGAACGTGACGTCACGAGGCGGGGTCGGAGTCGCGGGGCCGCCGCTACAGGCCGACGCCATGAGGGCCGCGGCCAAGAGGGCCCCCCCGAGCACAAATGTCCATGCGCGCAGGCGCGGAGGAAAACGCAGTATTGGCACGGTGTCTCCTTAACGTTTGTCTCGCTACTCATCCCTTCCCTCGGGCGGCGCGGCGCGGCGTCCATTGCTCGAGTTTTCCACCGCCAAGCCGCTCGGGGTCCCCACCCACGCAAACGTTTTCGGAGCTATTGGATCGCGCCACCTCCGGCGGCCAAGTTTTTAGACTGCTGCCCGGCGTTCGGTTCATTCATTGCTCGCACCTTCACCGGGCCAGGGTGGACTCATGCCAGAACAGGAGCCGCCGTTCAATATACGACGTTAGCACTGTCAAGCCAATGCCGATAACGGCCAGGGTCGCGATGGCAGCGAACAGCGTCGGCATGTCCAGGTTGTTGTGGGCGACTATGATGACACTCCCCAGCCCTGCCTCAGCACTGAACCACTCAGCCACTACCGCGCCGATAACGGAAAGAGGCACCGCGATACGGAAGGCAGCGAACAGATATGGCAACGAGCTGGGCAGCCGCAGCAGCCAGAAGACCTCCAGTGGGGATGCCCGCAACGACCGTAGGAAGTCCAAGGCCCCAGGGCTCACGCTGCGAAAGCCGAACATGGCGTTCACCAGGACCGGGAAGAAGGTCAGCAGGGCGGCAATGCCCATCTTTGGGGCAGGGCCGAAGCCGAACCAGATGACGAACAGCGGGGCGATCGCCACTACAGGAGTCACCTTCACGAGGATGGCCAGCGGGAACAGGCTGCGCTCGATGGGCCGCGAATGGGCCATGGCGATGGCGCCGAGAATGGCGACGGCGGAGCCGATACCGAACCCGGCCAGAGCCTCGTACAGAGTAATCCATCCCTCTCTTGCAAACAGCCCAAGGTCCCCGAAGAGCCGCCTGAGCACATCGGTGGGCGCCGGCACGATATAGACCGGGGTCCCTCTGACCTGCACCAATAGCTCCCAGCCGATCCCCACCAGAACAAAGGCAACGAAGGGCGGCAAGACATGGCCGGGGACCGCGCGTGCCCAACGCAGCGCAAAGCGCGGGACTGGTCTGGCCTGGACGGCGGGAGGGGCCTCAGACGATCGCCCGAGCGCCCGTTGCTGCTCCAACAGCCCCTCCCTCTCCCAACAGCCGTTTCACCGCATCGACGCAGTCGAGGAAGGCGCCGGTGCGCTCCATGGCCTCGTTTCGGGGACGCGGGATATCGATCTGGACGGTGCCCCGGACCCTTCCGGGGAGGCCCGACATGACGACGACCCTATCAGATAAGCCAACGGCCTCGGGGATGCTGTGTGTCACCATGACGACGCTCGTCCCGGTTGTTTCCCACAGCCGGAGCACTTCGTAGCGCATCGCTGCACGGGTGATCTCGTCGAGGGAGCCCAGCGGCTCATCCATTAGCAGCAGCGATGGGTTGAATACCAGGGCCCTAGCCAGCGCCACCCGCTGCCTCATGCCTCCGGAAAGCTGATGCGGGTAGTAGCGGGCAAATTCCTCAAGCCCCACAGAGCGAACTGTCCTCTCCGCATCCTCGATCCCACCCGCCCTGGAGCCCCTCGTCGAGCCCACGGACAGCGGCAACATGACGTTGTCCAGGACATTCCTCCAGGGAAGCAGCGACGATTCCTGGAATACGAAACCCACCTGCTTGAACTCCTGGGCGTGGCGGGGACTTTTCCCAGCTATCTCCACAACCCCCGATGTCGGCTCGAGGAGCCCCCCTATGACCTTCAACAACGTCGTTTTGCCGCACCCGCTGGGGCCGATGATCGAAACGAACTCTCCCTCATAGACGGTGAGATCGAGCCCATCGAGGGCAGTCAGCGGACGCTCGTCGCTCTCGAAGACCTGCGAAAGACGTGAGGCGAGTACGTGGACCTGAGGAGTCATGCGGACGGCCGCTCCTGTTGGAAGCGCCCCATTCTAGCATGGGGGTCGCCTGACTCGGATAGTTACGCCGTCAGTCGGAACAGGTACCCCGTCAGCTCGACGAAGCGGTCGGTAAACACCAGCGCCCCGAGCATAACTAGTGCCACACCCGCGAGGACGCCTACGCCCCTGCGCACCAACGATGCGTCCCTCAACCGAGGCCCCACCAGCCCTCCCGCCAGACCTGCCGCGAGGAAGGGCGCCATCAGTCCAAGGGAGTACACCGAGAGCTTCCCGGCACCTTCACCGGACGACCCGGGCTGTTGCGCAAGTGTCAGGATGCGCCCCAACTCATCGTTGACGCACGGCGTCCAACCGATGGCGAAGGCTACCCCGACCATAAAGGAAGCGATGAGCTTGCCGCCCTCCAGCGCTGTCGCGCCTTTACCACCGGAGTTCTTTGGCAGCGGGACCACGCCCATCACCAGTACCCCGAAAAGGATGACAACCGCCCCTCCGGCCTGTGAAATGATGTCCCTCGAGCCCTGGACCCACGACGCAATAGGGCCGACAGGCGATCCAAGCAGGACGAACACCGCCCCGAAGCCAAGGACGAAAGACACGGTGCCCGATGCCACGGGCGCATCGAACCAACGGCGCTGCCGCTTCTGGGCCAGGACTGCGAGTCCCGCCACGTGGGCCAGGAAGGCGGGGACAATCACGCCCGCGCAGGGGGTGTAAATCGACACCAAGCCGCCGCTCAAGGCCTCGCCCAGCCCGATACTCACCCTAGGACTCCGGGACCACGCCGAAGGTGAACGCGTAGAACTCGAAGGCGTCGCTCCCGGCCAGGATGGTGAGATCGTGATCGCCAAACTCTGGTGAGTTGACCAGGTTGTACATGCGGGGCGAGTCCACGATGACGTAGGTCCGCCCGTCGTCCCGGACCTCCACGTCCTGGCCCTTGAGTACGTCCTGGATCGGCTCGCCGTCGAGGCGTATCTCGATATCGAAGGGATCAGCCCCGGCCGGCCTGATGACGAGGTTGACGCTGGCCGCCCTGTAGCGGAGGAGCACCGCGTCTTCGAACGCTTCGGTCGCCCGAGCGTGCCTGATAGACTCCTCCCCTGCTTCCC
The DNA here is from genome assembly GCA_965220155.1 of Dehalococcoidia bacterium. GTDB lineage: Bacteria > Chloroflexota > Dehalococcoidia > SHYB01 > SHYB01. The sequence goes on from OZ244810.1 coordinate 190,834, forward strand.
AAAGCCCCTCCAGGTAGATCTTGTGTTCCGCCGGCGACTCCGGGAACCGGTAGGTGACCGGCCGAGGGACCAGCCGTCGCCCGCCATCTTCGCCTGCCTCTACGGTCTCGAGGTATTCCTCAACGTTGCCGATGTGCCCGGATGCGAACCCGCGGACCCCGGCGTAGAGCTCAGGCGTTACCAGCCGGAACAGGCCTGCCGCGCCAGAGGCTGGGTCCTCGACCTTAACCACCTCATCGATGTCGGCGCCGGTCTCGGCGAGCAACCTCTGTATCCAGCCCTCGGTGGCCTCGTAAGCACCCTCGCCGATGTGGTCGTACCGGACGACCCCGTTGCGGTCGATGAGATATTTTCTGGGCCAATATTGGTTGCGGTAGTGGTGCCAGGTCGACCGATCGTTGTCCAGCGCCACGGCGTATTCGATCTGATATTTCTCGACGGCGCCTTCGACGTTCGACAGCTCCCGCTCGAAGCCGAATTCCGGGGTATGCACGCCAACAATGGTCAACCCGTCATCGGCGTATTTTTGGTGCCAGTCCCGGAGATAGGGCAGCGTGCGGATGCAGTTGACACAGGTGTACGTCCAGAAATCGACCAAGACAACTCTTCCCCGCAAGGCACCGATGGTGCGCGGCTCTGAGTTGATCCACGACCGGAGCCCCACGAGCTCTGGGGCCGGCTGCCCCACCACCGCGCCAAGGTCGTCGAGCACTGGGTCGAAGGCGCGCTCCTCGCCGCGGTCCGGGGACGTCACCTGAAGGATGACGATGACCCCCACGATGACCAGGAAGACGCCAACTGCAAGGCCGGTCCGTTTCCGGGTGTCAAGTTTCAAGGGGGATGTTCCAAGGGAGGTTATTCAAGTGTACGACGCCCCTCGTTTCCCAGATTGGGAAGGGCCGAGGAGCTATACAGGACGGGGCCTTTTTGCTACATTGGCGCCAATCGAGGGTCGAGGTGGCCTCCCATGCCAACGCTGGCCGAGTTGGCCGAGAAGACAAAGGTGGCGCAGGAGCTCTGGATGACCACCCGAGGCTCTACCGGGAGCCCTGCATCTTACCCACTCTGGTTCATACATGACGGCGAGCGGCTGTACATACTCTCGGCGGGGTCATCCAGCGAGGTCTGGGACCTGAAAGAGGACCCCAACGTCGAGGTGGCCGTAGGGTCGCCCGGTTCTGAAGACCGGCTATCCGCGACGGCCGAGATCATGACCGACCCGAGCTGGGTGCCTATGATGATCGATATGCTGCAAAAGAAATACGGCGAGGAACACGGGGAGCGGATGGGGCAGACCATCGAAGCGTCGTCCAGCGGCCACGTCATCATCAAGCTAAAGCCGGTATAAGCGGCTTGGAGACGGGCTCGCTCCGCCGAGGATCGAGCACGGGAAGCGACAAGCAGAGGGGAGAGTAGGGAGCCATGGCGTACGACATCCTGATCAAGAACGGGTTGATAGTGGATGGCACAGGCTTGCCGGGTGTCCGGGGAGACGTCGCCATCAAAGACGGCAAGATTGTCGAACGGGGTCGAATCACGGGCCAGGCGGACAAGGTGATCGACGCCGATGGGCAGGTGGTCAGCCCCGGCTTCATCGACATCCACACCCACTACGATCCCCACTGGTGGTGGAACCCTCTGGGGACCTCCTCCTCCTGGCATGGGGTGACGACTGTGGTGACGGGCAACTGCGGCCTGTCCCTCGCGCCCTGTAAGCCCGAGCACCGGGAGCTAGTCTCCGGCATCTTCGGGACTGTCGAAGAGGTATCCCGGGCTACGCTCGACGCCGTTCTGCCCTGGAATTGGGAGAGCTTCCCAGAGTACCTGGACAGCCTCGAGGGAAATGTCGGCATCAATGTGGCTACTCTTCTGGGGCACAGCGCCATCCGAGTTCATGTCATGGGGGAGGCCGCGGGCGCGCGAACGGCAACCGACGAAGAGATCAGGGCCATGCAGGACGAGATCCGGAAGGCCATGGAGGCGGGGGCCTTCGGTTGGACAACGAGCATCTCGCCTACCCACGTCGGCCCCTCGGGGGACCCGGTACCAAGCCGGTACTCCGACAACAGGGAGCTCTTCGCCTTTGCAGACACCCTGGCCGAGTACAACACCGGCTCGATCGAACTGATCCCTCCCCACGCGGTACTGGGGTGTACGGAAGAAGACCGGGAGACGCTCAAGGGCATCGCTCTGAGGAGCGGACGTCCGGTCAACTGGCTTGGCCACAGCTGGAAATGGTTCATGCCCGATCTCTGGCGCGACGAGCAGCGGTGGATGGCCGACATCGCGCGGGAAGGGGCGATGTTGTTCGCCAACCTTACTCTTCAGCCCTTCGACCGCACGGTGAACTTCAAACGCACCACCTTCTTCAACGGCTTCCACATGTGGCGGGACATCATGAAACTGCCTCTGGAGGAGCGTGTCCTCAAGCTGAAAGACCCCGACCTGCGGCCGACTCTTCGTCACGCGATCGACAACGTCGATACCAAACCGGAGAAGGGGCAAGTGCGTCCACCGGTCCGATGGGACGCGGTGACCATCCGGGAGACAAAGCTGGAAAAGAACAAGCATCTCGAAGGACGCCGGGTGATCGATATCGCCAAGGAGCGCGGAGTCCATGTTGCCGACGTCATGGCCGACATCGCCCTTGAGGAAAGCCTGGAGACGAATTTCCGGCAGCAGCACGCCCTCGAAGAGGACCAGGCGGTCCTCGGCGAAATGATGCAAAGCCCCTTCGTGGCGCTGGGTACCTCGGACAGCGGGGCCCACATCAACAGCGACTGCAACTCGGCCGAGCCGACGTACTGCATCAAGCATTGGGTAAAGGAACAGGGAGTCATGAGCCTCGAGGAGGCGGTCCGACGTTGGACCTGGGTCCCGGCCAACACCTTCGGCATGCAGGGACGCGGTTCGCTCCAGGAAGGAATGCACGCCGACGTCGTCGTTTTCGACCCGGACAAGATCGACATCGGGAAGAAAGAGATCATCGGGGATGTCCCGAGCGGTGAGACGCGGTACATCCAGAAAGCGGAAGGCATCGAATATACCATCGTGAACGGCCAGGTCCTCATGGACCACGACAAGCCGTCCGGTGACCTCAACGGAAAGGTGCTGCGAAGCTCTGCCAGTAACGGAAAGCGCTAGCAGCACCACCTTGGGAAAACGCCCCTCTCCGCCCTGGAGAGGGGCGGCAATGGGGTCCTATTTGGAGCGTTCGACGTGAGCCAAGACCCGGTGCGGGTTTCGTCCGAGGTCGAGGCTTTCCTTCAGGAGCACCGTCGGACGTTCATGTTGAGCCTGAGGGCGGATGGCTCCCCAACCGGCCATCCAATGACCGGTTTTTACCATGAGGGAGCCGTCTGGTTCAGCAGCTACCGCAAGAGCGCCAAAACTCGGAACTTCGCCCGGGACTCCAAGGGCGGCGTCCTCGTTCTCAACGGGTACGAGGCCTCAAAGGTGCAGGCGGTCACAGTGAAAGGAGCCGCGTCCTTGCGGGAGGCGGCTGAGATGCCCTCGAGACCAGCCGCCCCTGCCAGATCTCAGTCGGCGCCGGGGAACGCGTCAAGGGCTCAAGACCGGATGCGGACCGGCCAGCGGATCGCGATCCAGATCGTCGCCAGTCAGCAGGCGGCGTTTACAGACGAGGCCTCGGGGATATAGCGAGATGCCCCGAGAGCGGATCTCGATGTCACACGACGAGGGCCTTGAGTTCCTCAGGGCACAGTCTTGGGTCGCTCTCGCAACCCTGGACGCTGACGGTGGCGTGTGGGGCGATATAGCGGCTTGTTTGGTGGAGGGCGAAACGCTTTACGTCCGAGTCCCGCGTGGCGGACGATCCCACGACAACATCGTCCGTGACCCAAGGGTCTCCTGCATGGCGGACCAGTACCCAGCATATTACGAGATCAAAGGTGTCACCGTGCACGGCTCGGCAACCGCGGTGGATGACGAAGGCCTGCGCGGCCGTCTGGAGGCCCTGGATGACCCGTTGGGCCGGCCCGGCCACGAGGGGGCTGTCTACGCCGTGCCCCTCGACGACGTGGTCAGCTTTGATTTCGCAAAGATCAAGGCCAAGCTATAGCCCCGGTCTAATCCGGGCTCGCCAGCCCTGTCGCAGACGGGTACAACCGGCTTTAGAACACCGCGATAGGGTTCACGGGCGACCCAGTGCCGTTGACGATGCGCAGCGGGCCAATGTTTAGCTGGAACTCCCATCGCTTATACCGCTCACAGGCCGTCGACAGCTCCTCCAGGTTCGCGTTGTCCATGAGCCACAAGCCCATGCCGACGATACCGATCTGATGGAACGCCATCCACAACCCCTTGTATTCGGAAGGCATGGGGTCATTCGTGCCGTCGCCGCCAAGCATGGCGACCTCGCGCTCGTGGACCCAGGGAACGCATGCGGCGTGCAACCCCGGCCGTCGACCCGGGTCCTGAGGGCCCTCGTCGAGTCGCATCCGGTACCAACCGGTCCGGACCAGTAGAACATCCCCGGACTCGACCCGGACGCCGCAGGCCTTCTCCGCCGCCTCGAGCTCCTCGGGGAAGATGGCATCGCCAGGCTCAAGCCACTTCACCCCACGAAGCTGGGCGATATCCAGGAGCACTCCACGGGTGACGACCCCGTTCGCCAGCAGCTCGATGGACTCCTTCTTGGCACCCTCTCGCGAGGTTACCTCATCCGCTGAAAAGCCGTTGTACATCTTCCCGTCCCAGAAGACATGGCACAGGCTGTCAACGTGGGTCGTCGTGTACCCGTGATAAGAAATACCAAAGAAGTCGCCCGAGGCCTGCAATGTCCCGGGTTGGGTCGGCTTCCCGGCGTGGGCCTCGCCCGACGAGGTCATGAAGTGGAGCATAGGGGCGCCAACGTCCGGCCCCCTGTCTGGCCGCATGGGCCGCGCACAGGTCACACTGACTCCTTCTTCGACGAGCGACGCCGCCCGCTTCCTCTGCATGGGGGTGATGTAGTTCACGGTTCCCAGCTCATCCTCGGCACCCCAGCGGCCCCAGTTGCTGCAACTCTTGAAGTAGCCCAGGACCTCTTCTTCCGTCGGCGCCCTACCTGCCATGCGTCACCTCCATTTCTGCTTAGAACGTCGCGATGGGGTTCACCGGCGACCCAGTCCCATTGACGATCCTGAGCGGGCCGATGCTAAGCATGAACTCCCATCGGCTGTGCCGCTCGCAGGTCTGGGCCAGCTCTTCCAGGTCGGCGTCGTCCATGAGCCAGAGTCCCATGCGGCTGATCCCGATGTCGTGGAACGGGATCCGGACGGAATAACCGGAAGGTAGCGCATCGTTGATCCCGTCACTCCCAAGGAGCGCTACTTCACGCCGGTGCACCCATGGCACACAGGCACCATGCAGACCGGAGAAGGAGGTCGGAGCAGCGGGGCCCAGCTCGCCGCGCCTCTTAAACCGGCCGGTCCTGACCAAGAGGGCATCGCCCGCTTCGACGCGCAGCCCGGCCTGCCGCTCCGCAGCCTCAAGCTCCTCCGGGAACACCGGAGTCCCCGGCTCTAACCAGTCAACCCCTTTTAGCCGTGGGACATCGATGAGGACTCCCCGCGTGAGCACTCCTGCCGACAGGACTTCAATGGGCCCTTTCGTGGCCCCCTCGGCAGTGCTGACGGCCGATGATGGGACTCCGTTGTACATCTGCCCATGGTGAAAAACATGGCTCAAGCTGTCGATGTGGGTCACGTGGAACCCGTGAAAAGCGATCCCGATATAGTCGGAGGCCGTCTGGGTCTCACCGGGCTTGCGAGGCACCCCTCGCCATTTGTCGCCACTGCTCATCATGAAGTGCTGGACGGGGTCCCGGACATCAGGCGCCTTCTCGTTCGGAACGAGCTTCCGGGCACAGCTCACGCTGATGCCCTCCCTCACGAGCGAGGCTGCTTGCTTGCGCTTGGCCGGGGTCAGGTAGTTCATGGTGCCTAGCTGGTCTTCGGTGCCCCAGCGGCCCCAGTTGTTACAGTCCTCGAAGTATCCCTGGACCTGTTCTTCGCTAGGTGGGGTTGGCATGGGGGACTCCTTGGCGGACGGCGAAGCCGCGCATCTCGGTCCAAGTCGATGTGAGAGGCCGACACAGCCTCCGAGGAATACTCCACACGGGTCTGGGGAAGACACGCCGATCGGAACCTTCTCGTGTGTGGGGCGGGCTTCCGAAGGCAGTACAGCCCCAGGACGGTCTCGCACCGCGGGTTAATTGACCTTCGCAATCACCTTGTCGGCGAAGTCCTCCAGGCCGGCCAGAGCGTGCTCCAGGGTCACGCGGCCGTCGGGCGGAGGCCATGGCACCGCGTTGACGCGAGTAACTCCCAGCTCGGCAAGCCGGTTGATTTCATCGACGCTCGGGCGGCCCGCGGTCCCCACGGTAATCTCAAAGTACTCACTCTCCCGGCCGGCCGCTTTCCGACCCTCCCGGAGCTTCCGGATGATCTCTTTGAGCTCCTCTTCGGGATGCCGGACCCCGATCCACCCGTCACCGATACGGGCGGCCCGCCGCAACGCTACGTCGGTCGTCCCACCGAACTCAATGGGCGGATGGGGCTTGCGGACCGGTTTGGGTTCGAAGTGCACCGGGCCGAAGTCGTAATACTTGCCGTGGTACTCGATGGTCTCCTCGGTCCAGAGCTTCTTGATGATCTCGACGATCTCGTTGGTGCGGCCACCCCGATCGTCCCAGCTTTCCCCGACCGCCTGGAACTCTTCCTGAAGCCACCCAACCCCACAGCCAAGAAGCGCTCTGCCGTTGGTCAGCAGGTCCAGTGTCCCCACCGCGCGCGCGGTGACGAACGGGTTCCGAAGAGGGAGGATATAAACGCTGGTCCCCAGGACCAGCTTTTCGGTCGCGGCTCCGACGAAGCTCAAGGTCACCCAGGGGTCGTAGAGCTGGCTTTTTGGGTTGACGGGGGGAACTCCGTCGGAGGAATACGGGTAGGTCGGCGGAATGGTTTGGGGAAAGACCAGGTGCTCCGGCTGCCAGCACGACTCGTAGCCAAGCTCGTCGGCCTTGGCCGCGATGGTCGGGTAACGCCGGGGATGAATCCCGAAGAAAGAGAAGCCAATCTTGACCATAGTGCGAATCCTTTCTCGGAGGTCAAAGGGGAAGGCCGGGCCGACCAAGGCGCGGTAAACATACAGGAGAGGATAGGGGTTGTCTACCGATTCGGGAGCCGAGGCGCCCGCGGACCAGGGGATCTTGCAACAAAGGCCTCACATGGCCTGCGAACACTTTGGGGAGGCGGAAGAAGGGGCTACTTTAACCGTCGCCCAGCCCAGGGCGGAGGAGGACTTTGACCCCAGCGTCGCCTACAACGATACCTTCCACGATATCTTGCAACAGGCGCCGCTTTCTTTCGAACTCCAGTGCGTCCCATTGAGCAACGAGCGTTTGGACCGATTGAGGCGCAAGCCTCCCCGGGATCGCTCCATCCTCGCCGGAATCAAGACGTTGGCGGAGGAGGTCCTCCCGATCCAATAGCTCCCGGCGGGATTGAAGCACTTCAGCGCTGACCGGACGAAACCGCACGAGGGAGAGTTTTCCATCGGAGACCCTCTTGATACTCCGCTTGAGGCGGGTTTCCAGCTTCTCCCGCGCGGACTCTAACCGGCGGATCTCCCGCTGGTATGAAGCCTGCGAAGCTGGGCGCTGGCCCGCGGAGCTCGCAAGGTGCTGACCCTCGGCCTCTATGCGTTGTAGGACTTCGCGCTCGAGGTCGTCGGACTTCCTCGTTTGGTACCCGCAGACCCCCTGGTTGGTACGCGACTGGCACTGATAGTAGCGGTATTCCCGCTCGGCAACAGACCCGTCCTTGCGCCGCGTCCATTTTTGCCGCCGGGTCATCCCCACCATTCGGTTGCCGCAGGAGGCGCACTGGGCGAGGCCGGAGAGAAGGAAGGGCTCTGAGCGGACGGCGTTTCTCGATGGCCGGCGCTTCTCCAGTGTGGCCTGGGCCCACCGGAACATGTCAGGGGTGATTATCGCTGCGTGGTTCCCGGGGACCCGAAGCCCGAAACGAGTATAAGTGCCCAGATAGACCCGGTTTCGGAGAATGTCCCGAATCGTGACCATACTCCAGTTGCCGCCCCTGCGGGTTGTGATGCCTCGTTCGTTGAGGTGGCGAACGATTTTCCGCATCCCCTGGTCTTCTTGGGTATAGAGGCGGTAGATGAGCCGTACCGTCTGGGCCTCTTCCGGTACTAGTTCGAGCTTCTTGCTCGGCCCGATGTGGTACCCGAACGGGGGCTTGCCCAGACCCTCACCCTTGATGGCCCTGCTCCGCATGGCCGACTTGATCCGCTCGCTCATGTCCTGGGGAGGCGTCAGGGGCTGAGGACGAAAACCATTGACGACAGTAAAGGGATCGATAAGCTGGCCATCCACAAGGTGGACCTTCGCGCCAAGACCATTGATCTCCAGCAACGACAGCGCCAAGTCTTCATGCGCTGGACCCAGCACCTCGAGGTCTGGCAGCACAACCGCCGCTATGCCGCGGTTCAAGCGCAGGAAACGCAGCATGTCGTCATACGGATCAGCAGCGGACGTATCCCCGTTCCCGTCTTCGAAAGTCCCGGCCACCTCGTAGCCATAGCGATCGCAGAATACGAAGAACGAGGCCTTCTGCTTGAGCTTGGAGCGTCCATCGGGTTCGGCGGAGCCATCGGTAGGCGCCTTGAACAGCCCCACCGCGCTGGGGCGTGAAGCTGCAGGCTGGCCGTCCCGCACAGTGGCGTCTACCACTGCGTCACCCGATATCTCCAGCTACGAACCCATCCTGGGCCCATGGCCCCCCCAGGGCGCCTGATGCACTACTCAACGAGAAGCCTCCCGCAACTATTGCAATAGGTAAGGTCCTTCGCCGAGCGTGCTGCCTGGACGATCGCCACAGGCAGCTCAATGGCGCACCCAGAGCACCGGTTCTTCATCACTCGTGCGACAGCAAGGCCTCCCTTGGAGGCCTTCAGCTTTTCGTACAGCTCACCCGCCGGTGTGGAGAGGGAACGGGCGTAGCTCTGACGCTTGGTCTCCCAGCCCCCAAGCTTCAGCTCTGTTGATCTCTTCTCCTCGAGCAGGGCGGCCCGGGCCGCTTCCCAGTCAGTCTCGAGGCCCTGGGTCGTTCGTTTCTGGGCGGAGGTCTCTCCAGCGGCTTGTTCTACTCCCTCCATCAGGGCCAATAGATCGTCTTCGAGCCTCGATTGACGTTCCTTCAGATGGGCTATCTCCGTTTCCATGCTCCGCAGCTCTTTGGGCCCGCCTTGGCCCCCATAAAGGCGCCCTTCCAGGAGCCCGATCCGGGACCGAACGCCGTCGACCTCGTACTCCATGGACTTTTGGCCAGACTCTAACTCACGCTGGCGAACCTGCCTGGCATCAAGTTCGCGCTTTGCCTGCTCCAGGTCGGGGTTTCCCCTAAGCTGGGCGGCTATCTGGGCAAGGCGCTTCCGGCCCGTGTCGACATGCGTGTCGATATCTTGAAGCTCGGCAAACTGTCTGACGCCATCCGGCACTGGATGGTCCTCCGGGACCCGCTGGTGCTGGGAGCGAGGGCCTAGTTGTCGGGAATTGTAGGAACGTCCGTCGGGAGTGTCAACGGGACTTGCCGACCCGCAAAACGGGACCCCAACAGTGAAGAAATCCCCAGCTTCCCGGTTGGGGCAGCCGTGTACAATAGCGGCGGATTCATCCTCAAGTCGACCACACTTCCGCTCCATGACGCCGCCCGAGATCATGGGGGAGGCCGCCCTCTACATGTGCTCGCAGCCGTTCCTTTTCACAGGGCGAGTCGGGAGACCATCCGGCGACTGAGGAAGGCCGTTCCCCGGCGATACTCAGCAACCCTACTTCCAGGAGGCAGGCCCCATGAAGGTCACCGCAACCGCTAGATACCAGCATCTGCGAGAGGTCCCCGAAGTCGCCAAACGTGCCGAACGGTTGGGGTTCGACCTGCTCACCAACGGTGAGCGCGACCACCACGGATTCCTACCCCCATTGCTCGCGCTGGAGCACACCGAGCGGATCCATGCGGCGACCAACGTGGCGATAGCCTTTGCCAGAACGCCCATGGCCACAGCCTACGCAGCCTGGGACCTGCAGTCGTTCTCGCGAGGGAGGTTTGGACTCGGATTGGGGACCCAGGTCAAGGCCCACATCACCCGGCGGTTCAGCGCCGAGTGGGGGCGTCCCGTCGGGCGGCTCAAGGAGTACATCCAGGCGGTGAGGGCAATCTTCGATACCTGGCAGAAAGGGACGAAGCTGGACTTTCAGGGCGAGTTCTACAAGATGAACCTGATGATCCCCTATTTCGACCCCGGACCCATCGAGCATCCGGACCTGCCGATTCACATCTCCGCCGTCGGACCACAGATGGCGCGCATGGCGGGGCAGGTCTGCGACGGTCTCGGCTGGCATGGCTTCCATACGCCGAAGCACTTGAAGGAGGTGGTCTTCGCCAATTTCCGGGACGGCGCCGAATCGGTGGGACGAAACGCAAGTGAACTGGAGTTCAGGGGCGGCTGCTACATAGTCACGGGTAACACGGACGAGGAGCTGGAGAAGGGGCGCCGCAGCATCCGGAAGGATGTCTCCTTCTACGGCTCCACGCCGGCGTACCATGGTGTCCTTTCTTTGCATGGCCTCGACGACCTCGGCCACAAGCTTCATGGGATGTCCCGCGAGGGCAAGTGGGAGGCGATGATCGACGAGGTGCCCGACGACGTTACGGAGCTGTTCGGGATCGTCGCCAGGTACGATGACCTCGCCGCCGAGATCAAGAATCGCTATGGAGAATTCGCAACGGGGGTCAACCTGAACCTGCCACCCACCACCCCCGAAGACCAGGTCGCCGATATCGTGAGACAGCTCAAGGACTGACGGGCGGCTGGCCCACACCAGCCCAGGGCAGCCGGCCCGACGTCAGAACGCCCGGCCTTCGTAGTAGCTCACGTCGCATGAGCCTATCGCGCGGCCAGACAGGCACTCATTGCCCCCAAATCAACTTCGTCCATAGAATGGGCCATCTGGCCCAGTTCGGGCCCCGAGCGCCCCTCTTGGGCTGCGGTGAATGCCGGAGCAGCAGCCATGCCGAAGACATCGGGCAACATCTCCTTCGTCTGTGAGCAATGCGGGGCCCAAAGCCCCAGGTGGCTCGGCCGCTGCACAGAATGTTCGACCTGGGATTCGCTGGTGGAGACCGCTGCCCCTGATGCCTCCAGCGGTCGCCGGGCGAAGCGTGCCCAGCGAGTGGGAACCGTCCGCCTCAACGAGATTACGATGTCTGAGACCCCTCGTATCAGGCTGCCCTATCGCGAAGTCAACCGCGTCCTCGGCGGAGGGATCGTTCCTGGATCGCTGATCCTTATTGGTGGAGACCCGGGCATAGGGAAATCGACCCTGCTTCTCCAGACGGCTCAGGCCGTCGCCGCCCAGATCGGCCCGGTGCTCTACGTCTCTGGAGAGGAATCCCCCCAGCAAGTAAGACTGCGTGCCGACCGGCTTGGAGCTGCATTGGATGGACTTCTGCTTCTTGCCGAGACAGACCTCGGCGAGATCCTGCGACATTTGGACGAGTCCCGGCCAAGCATGGCGGTCATCGATTCGGTCCAGACGATGCGCTGTCCGGACCTAACCTCAGCGGCCGGCAGCGTGGCGCAGGTCCGGGAGTGCACCCTACGGGTGATGGAGTGGGCCAAGAGCACGGGCATCCCGGTCCTGATCGCAGGTCACGTGACCAAAGACGGCGCGATCGCGGGCCCTAGGGTCCTGGAACACATGGTCGACGTGGTTCTTTACCTGGAGGGGGAGCCCTTCAGCTCATTTCGAGTCCTCAGGAGCGCAAAGAACCGTTTCGGCTCCAGCAACGAGGCGGGCATATTCGAGATGAACGACACCGGCCTCCGCGAGGTCGACGACCCTTCGAGGGCACTACTGTCCAGCCGTCAGGAATCCGCGGTTGGCTCCGCCATCGTGCCAACCCTGGAGGGCACTCGGCCCCTTCTGGTCGAGGTGCAGGCCCTGGTGACGCCAACCTCGGCGCCCGTGCCCAGGAGGACCGCCAATGGCCTGGACTTCAACCGCCTCGTGCTCATAACAGCCGTTCTGACCAAGCACCTGCGTCTTCCCCTGGCCAGCCATGACATCATTGTGAACGTGGCGGGAGGCCTTCGGATCAGCGAGCCGGCGGCAGACCTGGCGGCGGCCCTGGCCATAGTTTCCAGCCTGAGGGAGGCCCCGGTGGTCAAAGGGTGCGTCGCGATAGCGGAAATCGGCCTCACCGGCGAGCTGCGCCCCGTCCGGCACACGGAGCGCCGGGTGGCCGAAGCCGCACAAATGGGCTTCAATGTATGTATCCTCCCGGGGCCTTCTGAGAAATTGAGCGGCCCGTTACCAGGAATGGAGCTGCGCGAGGCCCGATCGGTAGGAGAGGCGGCCCGTATCGCGATCACTTCACCGAGTCACGCATGAGCTGTGGCTCTTGAAGAGCTCGTTGGTCGTGAAGGCCCACCGCCGGCGTGGGGGGACGGATCGCGCCGAGTCTGCATGGCCGGAGCCCTTTCATGCCTGAGTTCTTCAACGTGCTTCCTCCATCCGACGCCCTGGAACTGCTTCGAAAGCGACTGCATGTCCGGGTCGCCACCGAGCGCCTGGTTACGGTAGAAGCCTTGGGGAGGGTCCTAGCCGAGCCGGTTAGCGCGCCAGGCGACCTTCCCGCTTTCGCCCGGTCCAGCATGGATGGGTTTGCCGTAAGGGCCAGGGACACGTTCGGCGCGAGCGAGAGCCTGCCGGGGTATTTCGCCATGATTGGGGAGGTCCCCATGGGCCGGGCGCCCGATCTCTCCGTCGGGGTGGGAGAAGCCGCGCGGGTGCATACCGGAGGGATGCTGGCTCCAGGGGCCGATGCCGTCGTGATGGTCGAGAATACTCAGGTGGTAGACAACGGGACCATCGAGGTCATGCGTCCGGCCGCTCCGGGGGAGAACGTCGTCCAAGTCGGCGAAGACGTGAGGGCCGGGGACCTTGCTCTGCCGACCGGCCACGTGCTGCGGCCCCAGGACATCGGAGGGCTGGCGGCCCTCGGTGTCACCGAGCTCGTGGTCGCTCGCCGGCCTCGCGTCGCCATCCTATCGACCGGGGATGAGGTGGTACCTCCGGAGAAGGCTATAGGGCCAGGCCAGGTCCGCGACGTCAACTCCTACACCATCGCGGGCCAGGTGCAGCGTTCGGGAGGCGTCGCTGTGCCGCTCGGCCTCGTTCCCGACGATCCCGATACCATCCTGTCGGCGGCGAGACGCGGCCTGGAGGAGGCCGACTTGCTCGTCCTCTCCGCGGGCAGCTCCGTCAGCACGCGAGACATGACCGCCGAGGTCATCGGCCGCCTTGGAGAACCCGGCGTGCTGCTGCACGGCATTGCGATCCGGCCCGGGAAACCGACCATCGTGGCTCTTGTCGGTGACAAGCCGGTCTTCGGCCTTCCCGGCAACCCCGTCTCCGCGATGATCGTGTTCGACTTGCTGGTCCGGCCGACCGTCTTCCTGGTAGCCGGGTGCACCCACCCCCCCGCGCCTCCAACCGTTCGGGCGCGCCTCACGCGGGATGTCCCCTCGGCGGCAGGCCGCGAGGACTATGTACCGGTACAGTTGGTCACCAGGGACGGAGAGGTCTTGGCGGAGCCCGTGTTCGGGAAGTCGAACCTGATTTACACCCTCATTCGCTCCGATGGGATCCTCCAGGTGCCCCTGGACAAAGGCGGCCTCTATGGGGAGGATGCGGTAGACGTCAGGACCTACTAACGCCCCGCTTTACTGAGCCGTCGGAGGCAGGCGCTGGGCCCATGGAAGGGCCTCCTCCAAGGCGGCGGCAGCCTGCAACACCAACCGGTCCGCTCCGTACCTGCCGACGATCTGCACCCCAATGGGGAGCCCGCTCGCCGATTCGCCGATCGGCACGCTTGCCGCGGGCTGGCGGGAGATGTTGAAAGGCACGCTGAAAGGGAAGGCCCCCCACAGGCCGCTCACCCGCACACCGGCGACCTCCCTCGGCCGAAGACCGCAAGGAAACGCGGGCACAGCCGTGGCCGGCGTCAGCAAGAGGTCATAGTTGTCGAAGAAGTCCTCGGCGGCCGCACGAATCGCCTCAGCCCTCCGGAGACATCGCGAATACGTCTCCCCAGTCACCTCGCGGCCGCGCTCGATGGTCCTCCTCGGCATTTCGGACAGCTCGGCGGACTTGCTCTCCAGAAGCGTACCGAAAGCTGCGTAAGCATCGGCGGAGACGATGGAGCCGAAGGCCTCGAACGGCTCCTGGATGTCCGGCGAGGCCGTGTCCACCGGGCAGCCGAGGGCCTCAAAGACTCCCGCCGCCTTCACCACGGCCTCCATCACCTCGGGATCCGCCACTGCGTACCCAAGGTCGGGCGTCCACGCGACCCTCAGGTCCTTCTGTAATCGCCCCAGGTTTCGAGAGAACCGGGTGGCCGCGCTACGCCGGGAATTCGGATCGCGGAGATCGTATCCGGCTACCACATCCAACACCATTGCGGCGTCGAGGGTACTGCGCGTGAGCGGCCCGATGTGAGAGAAATAAGGCATTCCGCCGAATCCCCCGGCGGCCGGGATCGTGCCGTAGGTCGGCTTGAAGCCGAATACCCCACAGAGCGCCGCCGGGATCCGCACCGAGCCGCCCCCGTCCGAGCCGATGGCCAGCGGACCCATTCCAGCGGCGACGGAAGCGGCAGCGCCCCCACTGGACCCGCCGCTGGTCCTCGTTGGGTCCCAGGGGTTCCGGCAGTCGTCGCCGAGCCGGTTCTCGGTGGTGGCCGAAAGGGCAAACTCCGGAGTATTGGTCTTGCCGAGGATGATCGCGCCGGCCGCGCGCAGCCGCTCAACGACAACGGCATCGGAATCTGCGACGCTTCCTCTGTAGACGAGCGAGCCCCCCGTACAGGGTAGACCTTCGGCGCGGATCGTGTCCTTGATCGATACGGGCACCCCCAGCAGGGTCGGAAGTTCTCCACCTCGTGCGGCCTGACGCTCGGCGTCACGGGCCGCAGCGAGGGCAGCGTCGGCCCCGACTGACAGGTACGCATTGAGCTGAGGGTTGAGCGCTTCGATCCTCGCCAGGAGCATCTCGATCAATTCGACCGGAGACAACTTCCGAGAGCGGACCAGCCGCGCCAGCTCCCATGCCGATGTGAACGCCAGCATTGGATCACTCATGTCCTCCTCCTAAGCCCCGATCTTGTCCAGTAAAACGCGCGGCCCCACTCCGGCATAGCCCCCGCCAGCCGACTCTTGTTGTTTGCCGCCTATCGCTTGAGGGCCTGTGCCGTCGCGCCTGCGTCGGACGCGGAAGGATACAATAACCCCGAAGGGGTCCCGATGGCGCACGACCACGCAGACGGCGGATATCACAAGCGCTCCTATTACCTCGTCGACATGCCGTTGGAAGAGGCATCGGCGCGGTTCTTCGGCTCTTTGCAAAGAGCCGGTGCGCTGAGCCCCATGCCTGGCGAGCCGGTCGCCCTCGATCAGGCACTGGGCCGAGTCACCGCGGCCCCGGTATGGGCCAAGACCTCCTCTCCGCACTACCACGCCGCCGCCATGGACGGTATCGCCGTTCGCGCCAGGGACACGCTGCGAGCCACCGAGACCTCGCCCGTCCGCTTGAGGGTCGAAGAGCAGGCCGTTTGGGTCGACACGGGGGACCCGGTCCCAGACGGCTTCGACGCGGTCATCATGCTGGAACACACCCACCATCTTGAAGACGGGCGGATAGAGATCATGTCCTCGGTCGCCCCGTGGCAACACGTAAGGCCCATGGGAGAGGACATCGTGGCGACAGAGCTCGTCCTGCCCGAAGGTCACGTCCTACGCCCGCAGGACCTGGGCGCTATAGCCGGCTGCGGCCTGACCGAGGTGACGGCCCGACGAAAGCCGACCGTCGCTATTGTTCCGACGGGCTCGGAGCTCGTCCAACCCGGCCAGCCCCTGAAACCGGGCAGCATCATCGAGTACAACTCTCTGATGCTGGCCGCCCAGACCTCCCAGTGGGGTGGGGACCCCGTCCGCCTGCCGAGCCAGCCCGACGACCGCGACGTCCTTCGCGCCACTCTTTGGGACGCTCTCGAGAAGCACGACGTCGTCATCATCAATGCCGGGTCATCGGCGGGGTCCGAGGACTTCACCGCTCCCGTGGTCAGGGACCTTGGGGAGCTGCTGGTCCACGGGATCGCCATCAGGCCCGGGCACCCCGTTGTGCTGGGAATAGCCAGGGGAAAGCCTGTTCTCGGAATCCCGGGGTATCCGGCTTCGGCGGTGGTGACGTCGGAGCTCCTCCTTCGCCCGCTCCTGGAGCGTTATCTCGGCCTGCCTGCCGCCATCCGCCCGGAGATCGAGGCGACGATGACCCGCAAGGTCCTTTCCCCCGCGGGCGAAGACGAGTTCCTTCGCGTCAAACTCGGGAAAGTTGGGGACAAGATCGTAGCGACCCCCCTCCAGCGAGGAGCGGGGGTCATCATGTCCCTCGTGCGGGCCGACGGCCTGGCCGTGATTCCGCGGTTCTCTGAGGGGATGGACGCGGGATCCCCAGTAAAGGTGCAACTTCTACGAAGCCCGGAGGAGATCGAGCAGACCATCGTCGCCCTGGGAAGCCACGACATGACCCTCGACCTGCTGGCCAGCAATCTGCGACGGCGCTATCCCGGCCGGTCCCTGTCCTCTTCGAACGTCGGCAGCCTCGGAGGGCTGATTGGCCTCAAACGGGGCGAGGCGCACCTGGCCGGCACGCACCTGCTCGACAATACGACAGGTGAATACAATGCGCCGTTCATCAGGCGTTACAACCAGGGCCAGGAGATCGTGCTAGTCAACCTGGCCCACCGAGTCCAGGGTCTGATCATTCAGAAGGGTAACCCCAGAGGTGTCGAGTCATTGGCGGACCTTCCCAGGGATGGAGTCCGCTTCGTCAACCGGCAGCGAGGCTCGGGGACCCGCGTCCTCCTTGACTACAAGCTGGGGGAGCTTGGCATAGCCCCAGAGGACATCGAAGGGTATGACCGGGAGGAGTTCACTCACCTCGCGGTGGCGGCGGACGTCGCAGGCGGGAGCTGTGACGTTGGCCTGGGAGTCCTGGCCGCTGCGAAGGCGCTGGGCTTGGACTTCGTGCCCCTGTTGACCGAGCGTTACGACCTGGCGATCCCCCGGGGGTACTACGAGAGTCCGCTCCTAGCGCCGCTGCTCGAGCGAATCAGAGACGACGGCTTCCAAGAAGAGGTCGCGGCTCTCGGCGGTTACGATGTCTCGGAGATGGGCGCCGTGGTGGCTGAAATCTCATAGGAGCCCGTAGCGCCCTGCTCTCGCGTCCTGGATGCGGGCGCCGCCAGCCCGGCTTCCCCGAGCACTTCAGCTAGACGCACGGCGACGGTCTGTTCGACCTCTGAAACGGTGGGAGCACTGACCAGAAGCATTTCGGCCGAGGTGACCGGCCTTCCCTCGTTGCCGCAGGTCACGATGTGCCGGAAGTATTCCATGTCCGGGCGGACGTTGATGTTGAAGCCAAAGGTAGTCACTCCTCGCGAGACCTTGACCGCCACCCCAGCTATCTTTGCGTCCCTCACCCAGACCCCCGTGAGGCCAGGGGCGCGATTCGCCCGAATGGCATAATCTCCCAGGCTCCTGATGACCGTCTGTTCGAGGACCCTAAGGTAGGAGACCGGATTGAGGCGATAGTCCTCGAGCTGAATGATGGGATAGGCGATTACTTGACCGGGGCCAACGTACATTACATCGCCTCCCCGGCCGAGGCGGTAGTACTGGACCCCCAAGGCATCTCGCTGGTCCCTGTCCAATAGCATGTGCCGGTCCTTGCCCAACACTCCGGTGCAATAGGAGGGCGGGTGCTCCGCAAATAGGACCGTGTTGCCGGCGCTGCCTCGACGCCGGTCCTCGGCATACCGCTCTTGGACCTGGGCGCACTCCCCGAGATCAATGCGCCCGAGGTGCACGGCGCCCAAGGTGCCCGGAGACGGCCGGGGCGCCGGCAGACCTGGGACCGTAGTCGTCGTCATTAGGCGTCACGGGAGGCGTCAAAACACCGGGGTATCGGGTCCATAGGCCTCGAGATGCCGCTTCACGCTCCGCAGGAACCGCCCCACCAGCCCACCGTCCAGGGCCCGGTGGTCGAAGGAGATCGAGATGTTCATCGCGGAGCGGATGGCGATGGCATCTCCAACGACCGTTGGCTCCTTCACGATGGCCTCTGTCGCTAGGATGGCGACCTGGGGCTGGTTGACGATCGGTGCGCTGACGAGAGCGCCGAACGAGCCGGTATTGTTCAGGGTGAATGTGCCCCCTTGGACATCATCGAGCGACAGTTTGCCGTCCCGGGCCCTGACGATGATCCCGTCGAGCTCCCTGGCAAGGCCGGCGACGCTCTTGGCGTCAGCATCGTGCAGGACCGGCACGACGAGCCCCTCCTCCCGGTCAACGGCGATGCTGACGTTGATTGCCTTCTTGAGCACGGGACGATCGTCTATCCACAGGGCATTGACCTGGGGGTACTCCTTCAGCGCACCCACGGCCGCTTTGACGAAGAATGGAAGGTAGGTGAGGCTGACGCCCTCCGATTGGCGAAATCTGTCACTAGAGGCGCCTCGCAGAGCAACCAGACCCGAGACATCCGCCTTCATCGAAGTCCAGGCATGGGGGACCTCGCGGAAGCTCTGGGTCATGCGCCGCGCTATAGTCGCCCTCACTGGGGAAAGCGGCGCATCGATATCGCCCGTAGAAGAAGGAGGAGAAGGAGTCGCCGCCGCGGCGGCGGGCTGGTCTACCGCTCGCCGAGCAACAAGATCGAGGATATCTTGCTTCCTGACACGGCCGCCGCGACCCGTTCCCCTAATCGATGTCGCATCGACCCCATGCTGGTCAGCGAGCTGCCGGACTAGAGGAGACAGCCCTGGTCCGCCATCGCTGGAACGGCTGGCCGCTGGTCTCACGGGCTCAAGATCGGGAGCGGTCCGCGCGTCCGGCGCGGCAATGCTGGGCAATCCAGCCGAGGTCGAAGTGAGCCCCCCGGCCCCGTCTTCTACTAGGGCCAACTCCGCTCCAATGGGAACGGTAGTGCCGGGAAGGACCAGAATCTTGCTCAACACACCGTCGACGGGGGAAGGGACCTCGATGTTGACCTTGTCGGTCACCACCTCCACCAGGGGCTCATACTCTTCAACCGCGTCTCCCTCTTGTTTCAGCCAGCGAGCGACGGTCCCTTCGACGACGGTCTGCGCCACATCGGGCATGGTGACGAGGGCAGTCATTGCGGCCAGCCTATCAATACGCAGCGAGCTTGCGGAGCGCGGCGGCCGTCTTTACTGGATCAGGCATAGCGAAGTGTTCCAAGGGGGTGCTGTATGGCATGGCGGGGATGTCCGGCGCCGCGACCCGAACGATGGGCGCGTCGAGGTGCTCGAAAGCATGCTCAGCAATGAGCGCCGCGATCTCGGCCCCGACGCCGCCTGTGAGATTGTCCTCGTAAAGGATCAGGACCTTGTTGGTTTTTCGCACGGACTCCAGGACGGCTTCCGTGTCCATCGGTTTGACGGTACGCAGGTCGATGACCTCGACCGAAGTGCCTTCCATCGCCAACACCTCTGCGGCCTCGAGTGCATCATGGACCATCAGGCCATAGGTCACGAGGGTGATGTCCGTCCCGAGCCGGCGGACCTTGGCCTTCCCCAGCGGGACAATGTAGTCCCCTTCAGGGACCTCCTCTTTGACAGACCTGTAGGTCTTCTTGTGCTCGAAGAAGAGGACAGGGTCTTCGTCACGTATTGCCGCCTTGAGGAGCCCCTTGGTGTCGTAAGGAGTCGCGGGCATCACGATCTTGAGTCCAGGCACGCCGAAGAATATCCCCTCGACGTTCTGCGAGTGATATGGGCCCCCGTGAGTCCCACCGCCATAGGGAGCCCTGATCACGATCGGGCAGCCCCAGCTCCCATTGGTCCTATATCGGAGTTTCGCCGCTTCGCTGATGATCTGGTCGACCGCGGGGTAGATGAAATCAGCGAACTGGATCTCCGCCACCGGGCGCAGCCCGTTCACCGCCGCGCCAATGCAGATGCCGACGATAGCTGATTCCGCTATCGGGGCGTCGACGACCCGCTCCTCGCCGAAACGGGACAGGAGGCCATCGGTCACATGGAACACGCCTCCCATGCGGCCCACGTCTTCACCCACAAGAATGACCCTCTTGTCCTGGGCCATCTCCTCTTCCAGGGCATCATGGACCGCGTCCAGCACCGTTATCTCAGCCATATGCCCTCACTCTGCCTCATAGTAAACGTGGCGGAGGGCATCTTCCGGCGCGGATAGGGGGCTCGCCTCAGCGTATCTCGTGGCCGCGTTGATATCCTCGCGGACGCGCAGACGCAGGGCCTCCTCCCCTTCGCCGTCGAGAAGGGACCATTCGAACAGGTAGCGCTTGAACCGCTCGATTGGGTCCCGCTTCCGCCACTCCTCGACCTCGGACTTGGCGCGATAGCGGGTTGGGTCGTCGTTACTGGTGTGCGGAGCGAAGCGGTATGTCTTGCATTCGATCATAGTCGGACCGCCGCCAGACCGGGCGCGGGCAGCGGCTTGCCGGGTCGCGCTGTAGACGGCGAGGACGTCGTTACCGTCGACGGTTACTCCTGGGAAACCATACCCGCCGGCCCGCTCCGCGAGGTCCTCGATGGCCGCTTGCCTGGTCCGAGGCACCGAAATGGCATACCCATTGTTCTCACACAGGAAGAGGATGGGGAGCTGGTGTATTCCCGCGAAGTTCAGCGTCTCGTGGAAGTCCCCCTTACTGGTTGCCCCATCACCGAAATAGCAGACCGTGACGGCGGGTTCACCCCGGAGCTTGCTTGCCATCGCGATGCCGGCCGCATGGGGAATCTGTGTAGCCACGACGCTGGAACCCGACAGGAGCTTGAGGCTGGGGTCCGAATAGTGGCCGGGGAGCTGGCGGCCGCCGCTACTGGGGTCGGCGGCCCGGCCCAAGGCATGCAACAGAAGGTCCCGCGGCGTCTGTCCAACAGCCGCAGCAACGGCCACATCCCGGTAATAGGGAACGAACCAGTCGGTGCCCCTCTCCAGCGCGAAAACGCTGCCGACCTGGAGGGCCTCGTGGCCTTCCCCCGTGACCACGAAGGCGGTCTTCCCACCCCGCTGGAGCACCCACTCTCTTTCTGAGAGCGCCCGGGCGAGGAGCATGAGCCGGTACATCTCCACCACTGCTTCGGGCCCCAGTCCCACCTCCTCGTGAGGTGCCTTCGCCAAGGGGCGGGTTGCGCCTGTCATACCTGTTCCTCCGGGTATTCTCACGCTAGCACGGCCCCAAGCGGTCCCGCAAGATTGGTAACGGCGTCACAATCCAGCCGCGTGCGTTTTTCCCTTGATGGGTACCCCTGGTTATGCTACAAATGACGACTGTGCCTTCAATAGAGAAGCTAGCGAATTGCCGAAGCCGTGCGACGGGCCGATCGTGCTTGACCTTGGCCATGGTATGGCCGGGAGCTTGGGGGGGATGATACTCGCCGATTCAGACGCCGAGATCAGAGGCCGAGGTCTTGAAGGACCGCAAGGTCGTTACCCGGACCACCAGCGAGATGGACCCTGGTGATTAGGGTCTCGAGCCCGCATCGGCTCGGACCCTGGTCCACTGGCCGCGTGAGCCGCAATCCGTAGAACTGCCCGCCGCTTTGTGTCCCATACCTGACCAAATAGAGAGGATTCTGTTGGAAGACAAAGTCCGCAGCCTGGCGCAGGTGATGTCCCTTCTGCGCAACAACATCGAGAAGGTCATCGTCGGAAAGCGCAACGTCGCCGAATTGGCGCTCGTCGCGATCCTCTGCGAGGGCCACGTGCTCATTGAAGACGTCCCCGGCATTGGCAAGACCATGCTGGCCCGTTCGATAGCGCGGTCCCTGGGGTGCTCCTTCCGCCGCGTCCAGTCCACCCCCGATCTGCTGCCGTCCGACCTGACGGGCACCTATATCTTCAATCAACGCACCAGCGAGTTCGATTTCAGGCCAGGCCCTGTCTTCGCACAGGTAGTCCTCGTGGACGAGATCAACCGCGCCACCCCCAGGACTCAGTCGGCGCTGCTGGAGGCCATGGAAGAGCGGCAGGTAACGGTGGAGGGAGAGACGAAACCTCTCCCGAGGCCGTTCCTGGTGCTGGCGACCCAAAACCCGGTCGAGCTGGAGGGGACCTTCCCACTCCCGGAGGCGCAGCTCGACCGATTCCTTCTTCGTCTGCGCATGGGTTACCCGACCCAGGAGGAGGACCGCGAGATCCTCGAACGGTTCAAAGAGGCAAACCCGATCAGCGACCTGCAGCCGGTCGTGGAAGGCGAGAGTCTCATTGAGATGCAGCAGGTCATTCGCGGCGTCAGCGTAGACGGCGACCTCGAAGGGTACATGGTCGATCTAGTCCATGCCACCCGCGAGCACCCTGAGGTGGAGCTGGGGGCGAGTCCCAGAGCCATGCTGGGCCTGTACCGGACCTGCCAGGCCCTAGCAGCCCTACGCGACCGGACGTACGTCGTCCCAGACGATGTCAAGTACATGGTCCCCTTCGCTCTGGAGCACCGCATCATTACGAGGACCCAGAGCCACCTTCGGGGCCAAACCGCAGGGGAGATTATCGCCCACGTGCTGGACTCGGTCCCCGTCCCCGTCGAGCAAGCAGCGCGGAGATAGCCATTGCTTGGCGGCGCCTGGCTGTTCATAGTCCTCGCCCTTCTGATTCCCACTCTGGTCCTGCGTCAACCCGCCCTAGTCATGGTCACGATCATGGTTATCTTCATCGGTGGACTCGCCAGGATATGGGCCAAGTACCTGTTCACCAGGGTGGAATACTCTCGTAGGATCAGCACCCGCAGGGCGTTCTTCGGCGATGAGATCACGATAGAGCTCCAGGCAACCAACAGGAAATTGCTGCCCCTTCCGTGGTTCCGGATATTTGAGGATGTACCCGAAGAGATCTCCTTCGTAGAGGGAACCCTCCCGGGCCTCGGCCAGAACCGGAGGATGCTATCGGTGGGGCTGTCCCTCCGGTGGTACCACCGCGTGACCCGGCGGTTTGTCGCCCACTGCACCAAGCGTGGGACATTCTCTTTTGGTCCGGCGAGGCTCGAGGCCGGCGATATCTTCGGGTTTTTCCGCCGCTCCATCTCGGAAACCAGGACAGACCGCCTGCTGGTGTATCCACGCATCGTACCCCTGGAACAGCTGGGCATCCCATCCAAAGAGCTGTTCGGGGACATACGCGTCCGCCGGCACCTGTTCGAGGACCCTGTCCGGGTCGTGGCGACGCGGGACTACAGTCCTGCCGACCCGATGAAGCGCATCCATTGGAAGACCAGCGCCCGCCTGGGACGCCTGCAAACGCGAGTGTTCGAGCCCACAACCTCAGTAGATGCCGCCATCTTCCTCGACACTCGGACAGTCCCACCTCCCATCTGGGGGTTCGTGGCGCAGCTTCTGGAGCTCGGCGTAATCACCGCGGCATCGATTGCCACCTACGCCTCCGAGCGGGATATCCGAGTAGGCCTTTATGTCAACCAGCCGACCCTGGAGAACGACCGCATGATTGCCATCCCCCCTTCGAGCCACCCCGAGCAGCTCATGCATATCCTGGAGGCGCTTGCGCAGGTTCACGCCCAGGAGTTTGCCCCCATCTCGAGGCTGGTCCAGGCCCATGGGCGCTCTCTTCCCTGGAATACCACGATGGCGGTCATTACGGCAGTCCCCACAGACGCCCTCATGACGACTTTGGTGCAGCACCGGCGAGCGGGCCGCCGGGTCGCTCTAATCGTCCCGGGAGGTTCCTCGCATGGAGGAGAGGCCATTCCAACTTATGCCGTCCCAAACAGCCTTTCATGGGACGCGGTAGAGTCCATCGAGCTCCAGGGCGGCCCGGGATGATTGGCGTGGCCAGGAGGTGGCTGGCCTCGGCTTCTCAGGCGGAGTCGATCCTCCCGATTCCAGCCATCCTGATCGAGGCCCTTTGGGTACTGCCGTGGATGGCGTGGATCAGTACCTGGGAAAGGCTATCCTGGGGCGGACCACCTCTTGGCCCAGGCTCGACGCTGGCCGTGATCGGTATCGCGTATCTCTCGGCAAAGCATGCCGCTGGAGCCAGCAACTATACCCGCGCGGCGCTCGGGACCCTGCTTGGAAGCCTGGTACTGCTCGCTCTTCTGCTGCGGCTGGAGCAGGGGGCCGGCTTCCCTATTTGGGACCCGGCATGGGGGGCCTACGCGGAAGGGCAGCTTGGCAAGCTCATTGCAGGTCTCTTCTTTGGAACGTACCTGCTGTGGCGAGGCCTCTCTCTGGGAAGGGAACCCATCAGCTTCGACCGCGTCTATCGCAGCTTTGGCATTGGCATAGCGGCGCTGGCGCTGTTGATGGTCGTGTGGAGCGCCGGAGCCTCCAGGGGGGCCTTTGCCGGCATTGAGGTGCTCACCGGTGCGTACATCGCGGCATTCTTCCTGGCGGGGCTTACCGCTCTGGCCCTGAGCAACTTCAGGGATATCCAGGAGGAAGCCCGTCGGCTCGGCCCCGGGTCCGAGGGGCTCAGCAGAAGGTGGATCGTGCTGGCGGCGATCGTGGCCATCGTCATGGTCCTCCTGGCCCTGGCCGTCGCGAGCATTGTCTCGCTGGACTTCGTCAGCTACTTGCAGGGCCCCTTGTCGACAATGGCCCACTGGCTCTTTATCGCGTTCCTCTATGTCGTTGTCTGGCCCCTCGGCCACATCATCATAGGAATCGCCTTTGTCGTCCGATGGATCATCAGTTGGCTTCGGAGCGATGCCGAACGGCCCGAGTTCGAGAGATTCAACTCCGATGACCTACGCAAGGCCGCAGAGGAGAAGGAAGGCCTGACGGTCCCACCGGAGCTGATTACCGCCGGGAAATGGGGGCTTCTTGCGCTGGCGGTCGGCATCGCAGCTTTCTTGCTTCTGCGGTTTTATCTGCGGCGTCGCCCCCAGCGGGACCAGGCGGGCACCGAAGAGATCAGCGAGTCCTTGTTCACGTGGGATCAGTTCTGGGCCGACCTCCTGGCGTTCTTCGCCGGCCTATTTGGTTTCTTCAACCGCTCCAAGGGCCGCGGCTTGGAAGAGGCCGCTAGTGACCGCGGTGAGGAAATCGACGAGGATGATGGTCGCACTCTCGATATACGCGAGGTGTACCGTAGGCTGCTCCGCGAAGGACGCCGGACGGGCCGGCCGAAGCGCGAATACGAGACGCCGTATGAGTACGCCGCGAGGTTGAACGCGACGCTTCCCCTTTACAGTGGCGACCTGGACGCCATCACGAAGGAATACGTCTCGGCCCGGTACGGCCGGGAATCTATCCAGGAAGACAGACTCGCTTTCCTCAACAACATCTGGCACAGGATCCGAGAGGCTTTTCGGGCCCAGCCTTGACTTCGGGTCGGGTTAGCCCTTCACCGAAACCATGGCGCGGCGGAGCCATCTTGTACAATGGAGCCCGCCATGCCCGCCGATATACAGCTAACCCGTTCCACTCTGACGTACTCCGGGGACGGCGCGGATATCCAGGCCTTTTCCTGCCATTGCGGCGGTAGCTCACCTCTACCGGGCATCGCGCTGCTCCACGAGATGTACGGTGTAACCTCCCACATCAAGCAGACTTGCCTGCGGCTGGCCGCCGAGGGGTACGCGGTCCTCGCTCCGGACCTTTTTACCCGCGGTAACGGATGGATTGGCCGCCCCGCGGCGATGTTGGGTTGGTGATGACCTACGACGAAGCTGCGGCGATCGACTCCTGGAACAAGACCGTCGGCTTTCTGCGCCGCCTGGGGCCATGAGCCTCTCGACCCGTTGGCTGATTGGCACTGTCATCGCTCTCGCAGCCTTGGTGGGGGCGGCATTGGCCGTGACCCTGGTCGAGGGCGGCGGCACGGCAGACTTGCTGGCCGAGGACACACCTGAGGGGGTAGTCCAGCGTTATCTGCAAGCCATCGAACGGGGCGACACAAGAACCGCCTACAGCTACCTCACGACCGGGTCTCAACAGGAATGCACCGCAGCAGAATTCGAGCGGCAGGCCCGGCGGTTCGAAGACTCGGGCGCCCGTGTCATCCTCAAAGAGTCGAAACCGGTGGATGAGGGTGTCGATGTCACTCTTCGGATATCCAGGCTCCACGTGAACCCTCCCTTGTTGCCATCCGAATCGTCGGACGATGTGCGCGTTTTTCTCCAGCGCGACGACGGACAGTGGCATCTCGCCAACCAGCCTTGGCCTCTGACCGGCTGTAGCGCCCCGCGGGACACGCCTCCCGAACCCAGGCGAGTCCCAGCGAAGAGCCCTGCCCCGGCACCTAGATAAGGAGGGCGGACCTGGACCCGCTGCTTGATTTGGTCCATGTGTGGCCGGCAGTCGCCATATTGGTCGGGCTGATATCCGTCCTGTTCATGCTTTCCCGGCGAACCCCCGGCGACGAGCCACCCGAGCCGGGAATCGGGACGGCTCGGCGACTGTACTACTACGGTGTCGGATTCATCCTACTTGCGCTGGCGGCCTCCGGAGCCACCACACTATTAGCGGTGCTGGTCGACGCGCTGGGAGGCGATGAAGGCATCTCCAGCCGCGAGGGTACGGTGGCCATCGGGGCCGCTCTGACCATCGTCGCAGCCCCGGCGTGGCTCTGGCTGTGGTCCCGCGCCCGGCTTTCGCTAAGAGGTTACCCTGCCGAAGCATGGTCGCAGTCACGGAAGCTCTATCACTACGCCGTCCTTGGCATTACAGCAGCGGTGGCGGCCACAGGCACCGTGTCCTTGCTGGAGTGGGCTTTCCGGGCCGAGGACTTCAGTGGACTCAAGGTCGCTGTCCCCATCGTCATGGCCGCGATATGGACCCTCCATTACCGAACGGAGTCCACCGAAGGGCAGCCCACCGCGTTCGCCCGGACGCTGCGCCGGATCTACATTTACGCCTCAGCGGGGTACGGCCTCGCTCTTCTTGCCACCGGCCTCGGCGGGGTTGTCTACCGCGCACTGCTGGAGGCCTATGACGCGGTGGCAGCTAACCAGCTCCTTGCCCCCAGCTCCGGGAATCTATGGGACAGCACCATGCAGCGGTCTCTGGCGCTGAGCATTGCGGGCCTGGCGTGGTGGGGTTGGCACTGGGTAGGCCTTGGTAGGGACGACAAGGGCTCCCACATCCGGCATACCTATCTGCACCTGTTCGCGGTGGCTGGCGGCGTTGCGACAACCATCGTGTCTCTGGCTATTGTGCTGTTCCACGTCGTGGAGTGGGCTGCGGGTGCTCCGGCGGCGTTGTCGGCGGCCGCACGCTTCGTCATCCTGCCGGGCGCGGTGGCCGGCCTCCTCATTGGCGCAGCACTCTGGGGCTACCACCGGGCAGTCCTCCAACAGGAGCCCCACCGGGACAGCAGCCGCATGTTCGGGGCTTCCGCGGGCACCGAGCCCGCCGGCGGCCCGGGGGTCATCTATCGCTATCTGGTGTCGGCGGCAGGCCTGGGGGCTGTTGCCGTTGGCCTGGTCTATCTCACGGGGGTGGTCATCGGCACATTGATCCCCGAGGCCGGTGACCCCATCGCCGGTCCCGAGTGGTGGAAGCGGCCGATGTCGATCGGGGTCACTTTGCTGATCATCGGGACGCCCTTGTGGGCCTACTTCTGGAAGGGGCTCCAACGAAGGGCCGGCATGGGCCCTCTCGAGGAGAGGACCACGCTGCCCCGCCGCGCCTATATGTACTTCGTGTTTGCCGCCGCACTGCTGGCAGCCGTGGGCGGCCTGGCGGCGGTGCTTTACGTGGTCTTGAAGGACATGCTCAGTGGTGGCACAGGGCTAGAGGCGCTACAGGCCGGCAAATGGTCCATCGGCGTCTTCGGCACTGCGGTCATCCTCGGAATTTACCACCGGCTCGTCCTGAAGGAAGACCGTGCGGCGCGGCTGGTCATCGAAGCACAGGAGGCGATGGGATCCGCTCCAACGCCCAAGCAGGTAATGGCACTGGCGGGGGCGGAGGCGGCACCGCTGGTCCGCCGCATTGAAACCCGGTTGAGGCGCCGCATCGCAGTGTGGAGACTGCTCTCGGACGATGCAGGTCCTACCATAGAGGAGACGGACCTGGACCGGCTGGAGCACGACATCCACGTCGCCCCTGGAGATCGAGTCATCCTGCTCATCGATAGCGACGGGGTCCGGGTCGTCCCGTACGAGCCTTTGTAGAGGCGAACGGCTGCCAAGGCGCTGTCTCGAGGGCCCGCGACAAGGTCCCGCGGTCGCTCTAGTGCCCGTACCGCCGCTGCCGGTGCTGGTAGGAACGGATCGCGCGGAGGAAGTCCATCTTTCTGAATGCGGGCCACAGCGCGTCGCAAAAGTAATACTCGCTGTAGGCGCTGCCCCATAGGAGGAACCCGCCCAGACGGACCTCTCCGCTGGTCCTGATAATGAGGTCCGGGTCTGGCACCCCGTTCAGGTAAAGGTGGCCTGCAATCCTCGCAGGGGTGACACCTTCGGCGATCTCCTCGACAGTCCGGCCCTGGACGGCCTCGCGCAGAAGCATAGTCTTCACGGCGTCTACGATCTCCTCGCGCCCGCCGTAGCCCAGGGCGATGTTGAGCTGGTAAGGGCTGTTGTCCTCTGTGTCAGATTCAACCTTGGCGATGGTGCCACGAAGCGACTCGGGAAGGAGCTCCGTCCGGCCACAGGCCCGAATGCGTCTTGGATGCCTGGCCCTGGTCTGCGCGTCCCGTAGATGAGGAAGGGTCGTCTCGAGCACCTCGAACAGACCTTGCAACTCCTCGGGATCTCGCCGGAGGTTATCGATGGATAGGCTCCAGAGGGTTACCACGGGAATGTCCAAGGTGTCACACCAACTGAGAAGGTCATCGACCTTCCGGGTGCCTAGCCAGTGGCCGGCCATCGGATCACTATACCCATTCATAGCCGCATATCGTCGGTTCCCGTCCAACACGACCCCGATGTGGCGAGGCATCGACCCATTCAGGACCTTGGACTGCAGT
Source organism: Dehalococcoidia bacterium (assembly GCA_965220155.1). Taxonomy (GTDB): domain Bacteria; phylum Chloroflexota; class Dehalococcoidia; order SHYB01; family SHYB01. Next base: position 219,904 of record OZ244810.1, read on the forward strand.
CGGGCTGAGTAAAGCGAGTAGACCATCTCCTTCACGAAGGATGGGGGCGCCACCCGGGCCAGCGCCATCGCAGCGCGGCGGCGGAGACCCAAACGGGGCCTCCCAAGAACTCCAGGGATCGTTGTAGGACCGGCTGTCGCCATAACGCGCGCGTCTCTTACAGGAACACAGGGTAATGTACCGGGCTCACGCTGCCGCATCGGCTGTCAGCCCTTCAAGGTCAGTCCAGAACCCAGGGTACGTAATGTCCACCGCCTCCGCGCCCTCGACAACGGTCTCTCCACTGGCAACAAGCCCCGCCACCGCCATCGTCATCGCCATCCGGTGGTCCCCAAAGCTCATGCACTCCGCCCCGGTCAGGCTCCCACCGCCCCGAACAACGAGACCATCTTCCAGCGGCTCGACCGCTGCCCCAAATTTCCTCAGCTCGGAGGCCACCACAGCGATGCGGTCGCTCTCCTTCACTCGGAGCTCCGCCGCATCCCGAATTTCCGTCGTCCCTCCCGCTAGCGCACCCGCGAGTGCAATCAGAGGCAGCTCGTCAATTGCCCGGGGGACCATGGCCCCCCCGATCCGGGCCCCTTTGAGCCTGCTGGACCGGACCCGGATGTCGGCCATGGGTTCTCCGCCAACGGTCCGGTGGTCCTGGAGGGTCAGGTCGGCACCCATCTCCAACAGAGCGTCGATCAACCCAGTCCGAGTTGGGTTGACTCCAACGTCCCGGACGACGATATCCGCATCAGGGTGAACCGCCCCCGATACTAGCCAGTAGGCCGCCGAGGATATGTCGCCGGGGACCGAGACGTCTGTCGCGGACAGCGGACCGGGCTCGACGCTTATCCACTCTCCGCTCTTGGCGATCCGCCCCCCCATGGCCTTTAGCATCCGTTCCGTATGGTCCCGCGAGGGGACCGGCTCCTTCACGGCGGTTTCTCCTTCGCCGTTAATTCCGGCCAAGAGCAGTGCTGACTTAAGTTGAGCACTTGCCACGGGCATCACGTATTGAATACCCTCGAGATGCCCTCCCCTGATCCGGAGTGGTGCAAGGACGCCTTCCGGCCCAGAGCCTTCGATGCCGGCCCCCATAAGGCGGAGGGGAATGATCACCCTCTCCATCGGACGGCTCCGGAGCGATGCATCGCCCGTGACTTGGGTCTCGAACGGCAGAGCGGCAAGCACGCCACTCATAAGGCGCATCGTGGTGCCACTGTTGCCGGCATCCAGGGGACCCGCGGGAGCCGAGAGCCCGTCAAGTCCGCGGCCATGCAAGCAAATCTCGTCCAGCGACTCGGTGATGTCACAGCCAAGGGCCTTGAGGCACGACAGCGTCGACCGGCAATCAGCCCCGCGCCCAAAGCCGCGCACGGCTGCCGTCCCGTGAGCCATGGCGTTCAAGATAAAGGCCCTGTGGGTGATAGCCTTGTCGCCCGGGGCAACCACCTCGCCCCGCAGGGTGCGAGGTCGAGTAACCAGCCTGTTCATCTGTTGGTGCGGTCGCCGCGCCGTCTCTTGAGACGTTTGTCGTCCTGATCCTGGTACTTATCGAGCAGGGCCCGGCTCCTTGAAGCCAGTAGGTCCCCCACCAGGAACCCGGTCATCTGCTGCATCGGGCCCGGTATTTCCGGACTTGCCTGAACAGGGCCGGATACCGCTCCGGCAACCCACTTCTCCCTCTCTTCGTACGTGTGGGCGAAATGGCGTGCTATCTGTTCGTCATTATCGTGATCGATTTGCTTTCGGATCTCCAAGAGCTCGGTGATGAGCCGGTCGACCCATGGACCGATCTCCTTGGCGTTGGTGACACAGATGTCCCGGTTTATTTCTGGATCGCCGGAAGCCAGGCGAGTCACGTCCCTGAACCCGGATGCTGCCATCTTTGCCATCTCATGCCACGACGGACTCTTGACGACACAAGCCATCAGCGCCGAAGAGAGAACCATCGGAAGATGGCTCACACCCGCAACGAGCGCGTCGTGCTCGAACGCGTTCACGAAGAATGGCTTGGCCCCCAAAGCCTGGACGAAGTTCACGATGGTCTCCACCGCCTCAGGCTTCGCCGAAGACCCTGGAATCACACAATAGGTCTTGCCATTGAACAAAGTGGCCTCGGCAGCGTCAGGGCCGGCCGTCTCCTTGCCAGCCATGGGGTGACCCCCGACGAAGTTCACCTGGCGCGGTAGAATATCGTCCGCCCAATTCAGAACCTGGGCCTTTGTGCTGCCGGTGTCCGTGACGATACACTCCTCACGGAGATGCGGGCTTATCTCCTCCATCACTTCTTTGATGGCCATGACTGGCGTCGCCACCACGACGATATCCGCATGGCGAACGGAATTCGGCAGGTTCCACTCGGACTTGTCGATGCCGCCCTGTTTCTGCGCCTGCCGGCTAACGACAGGCTCCCTGTCATGCCCCGTGACCGTGAGACCGGTGATCTTCGACCGTTTCAGCGCCATGCCGATCGAAGTCCCGATGAGCCCGAGGCCGATTACCGTCACACTGACTGCCAAGAACGCACCCCCAAGGGCTACACCGTCACCCACCTGGGCGACGAAAAACGTCGGGAACGCCCTTAGATTCTACAGGAATGGTCCTTCCACGAAAAGGCTTCCCAAGAGACCAGCGGGAGTCCTGATGATGTGCCAGACCACCCTCGCATCTGTGAACCGGTCCACCGCGAGCAAAAGTACAACAACGCCGACCCCATATGGCTCTGTACGCTCGAGCGTCAGCGAAAGGTTCCGGGGAAGGATACCCTGAAGGACCCTAAAGCCATCCACGGTCGATACTGGCGGCAGGTTGAGATACACCGAGCAGGACATTGAAAAAGATCGCGAATCCCACGAACGACCCCCCATCTCGGCCGAAGCCACACTCGCTGGGAGGCGCTGGCGGGCGGGACCAGTCCTACCCATCCGAGATCCGACGCAAAGGAGAGAAGGGCCGCGGTCACGAAGACCGGGGGGACATACGCAAGCCGTCCCGGGTCATCGAGCAGAGATATCAAGCAGGAAAAGGAGCACTGGCCGGGTCTTCTGGCAATCCTAGGACCTAAACAGGGAGTGCCCTTGGCACATGAGGCTGGGCTCTACGATGTCCTGCCCCTGGTTGTCAGGCCCGCACCCCATCTGCAACGGAGGAACGGCAGCTAGGTATTCTCCCAGGGTGATCAAGGAGAGCCGTTGCTATAATTTCGGCCATCGCTCCCCGGAGCCCCCTTCCTTGACGCAGCAGGCCCCATCCTGGAAGAAAAGTGTCGCCCTCGTCGCCGTCAGCCAGTTCCTCGTGACGGCCACCGTTAGCCTCACGTTTCCTCTCATGCCCCAGCTAGTGCGGTCGCTGGGAGTCGACCCCTCCCGAGAGGCGCTTTACGCAGGCTTGGTAACCGCGTCAGGGGGCGTGCCGATGGTCTTCACTGCACCCCTGTGGGGAGCCCTCGCGGACCGTTTCGGGCGGAAGCCCATGCTTATCAGGGCAACCTTTGCGACCGGAGTGGCGTTCGGGGTCTTCGCCATCGCCCCCAACGTGGGCATCCTCACGCTGGCCAGGGTGCTGCAAGGGACTTTCGCGGGCATGAACACAGCAGCATTTGCCTTCATCGCATCGGTCAGCCCCAGGGAATACCTGCCCCGGGTGATGGGCATATCCCAGGGAGCTGTCTTCCTCGGGATCACTCTGGGCCCGGCCGCCGGCGGGATCATGGTCGACGCCGTGGGCTTTCAGACAGCCTTTATTGCGGCCGCCATCGCCGTTGCCGCCTGGAGCCTGGTCCTGTGGTTCTTCGTGAGCGAGCAGTTCGAGAAGCCGGAGGCGAGTCACTTCAGTCTGAAAAACGTCTACACGGAGACTTGGGCCATTGTCCAGTCCCGCGCAGTGTTGGCCATCCTGGCCATCGTCATGTTTGCCAATGCCGCTCCGCTACTGTTCGTCCCCACCATTCCAGCGCTGCTGGAATCCCTCGGCGGCCGGGAGGTCAGCGTGACCACAGTGGGAGTCGCCTTCTCCATCATGGGTGTCGTGGCTGGCGCCTCCGCCCCGCTTTTTGGCCGCTTCGGTGACCGCTTGGGCTTGAGGAACATCCTGGTGATGAGCTGCGTCGGAGCCGCTGTGGTCTACACGCCGATCCTGCTGATCACTAACCTCACTCAGTTCTATATCCTCTGGACGCTGGTGGGACTGACGAAAGGAGGGCTGATGGTGGCTTCGACCGCGCTCATAGGCCTTGCGGTATCCCGAGCCCACCACGGACGCGCCTTCGGCGCCTTTCAAGTTACAACGGCGGTTGCCATCGTCATCGGGCCCCTGGGCGGCGGCATCATTGGGTCTGCCATGGGCCCCAAGGCTGCCTTCGGCGTCGCTGGGCTCCTCTTCGCAGCCCTCGCCGTATCCGCGAATCTCGTGATCCCCAAGCATTTCGGAAGGCCGAGCTCAAGCGGACGAGAGGACCCGGAGGAGGCCAGTGCACGATCGACGGATCGAAGGCCCTAGATCCTCTCAACCATCTCCGGAGCGTAGTAAGGTCACGACGCGGTCCAGAATATGCTGGGCCACGTCGTACTTGAGCATCAGAGGGAGATCGTCTCTGGCCCCGTTCCTTCCGAGGATGACCACGCGGTTTGTGTCGACCGAGAACCCGCTATCAGTGGCGGTAATATCATTGCCGACGATGAGGTCCAGGCCCTTTGCTTCAAGTTTGGCCCTAGCGTTTTGCACCAGGTCTTCGCTTTCAGCCGCAAACCCGACGCGGACGAAGGGGCCTTTCACTTGGCCCAGGATGTCAGGCGTTTGCCTCAGTTCCACGGAAATACTCCCGCTTCCCTTTTTGATCTTGGCGCCGGCGGGATCGACCGCCTCAAAGTCGGCGACCGCTGCTGCCATGACCAGCGCGGAGGCGCCCATCACGGCCTGGCCCACGGCCGCGGCCATCTCCCTCGCCGTTCTAACCTCAACGATATCCACCCCACCTGGGCTTCGAATCGCCACAGGAGTCGTCACCAGGGTCACGGAGGCCCCCCGGTCACGGGCAGCCTCGGCGACCGCATACCCCATCTTCCCTGAAGAGCGGTTCGTTATGACTCGCACCGGGTCGATTGGCTCGTGAGTACCTCCCGCGGTGACGACGACCTTCCGACCCTTCAGGTCCCCGTCACGCCCGAGCACCTTTCGCAGGGTGTCGATGATCTCCGGAGTCTCGGCCATTCGTCCCATCCCCACCAGCCCGGAAGCGAGTCTTCCCTCTTTGGGACCGACCTGGACCACGCCACGCTCCTTCAGAGTAGCCAGGTTCTGAGCCGTCGCGGGGCTCTCATACATATTCCCGTCCATGGCCGGGGCGACGATCACCGGAGCGCGAGTGGCTAGCACGGTACACGTTAAAGCGTCATCCGCCATTCCGTGGGCTATTCGCGCGAGGATGTTTGCGGTTGCCGGGGCGATCACAACCGCATCGGCACGCTCGGCAAGGGCCACATGCTCGACGCTAAGCTCCGAGTAGGGATCGAACAGGTCGGTGACCACGGGGCGATGGGTCAGGCTACGGAAAGTCAGCGGGGTGACGAACCGGGCTGCAGAATCGGTCACGATCACGTCAACCAGGGCCTGCGCCTGCACGAGCTTGCTGGCGAGGTCGGCGGCCTTGTACGCCGCGATGCTGCCGGCGACGCCGAGCACGATATTCTTTGCCGAGAGCATTCCCACTACCCAGCAGTCGCCCTGACCGGCCTTTCGTTGATCTCGTGGAGGAGACGCAGGCCGATGAGTACGAGGTCCTCATTGATGGTATCGATACAACGAGTGTCTTCTGCAATAAGGCTGGCCAGGCCCCCCGTGGCGATGACCTTGGCGTCGCCCCCCAACTCCTCCTGGAACCGGGCGACCATGCCTTCAACCAGCCCGATATATCCGAAATACAGGCCCGCCTGCATACTGGCCACGGTGTTGCGGCCCACTGCATGCCGCGGCCGCACGAGCTCGATTCTCGGCAGTTTGGAAGCGCCCTGGAATAGCGCCTCCGTGGCGAGATTGATGCCCGGGGCAATCGCGCCGCCCAGGTAATCGCCGTCACGGGTGATAGCATCGAAGACGGTGGCCGTGCCGAAATCGACGATGACCAGGGGCGACCCGTAAAGACGGTGGGCCGCCACGGCGTGGGCGATCCGGTCGGCGCCCACTTCTCGGGGATTCTCGTAGAGGATCCGCATGCCCGTCTTCATGCCGGTGCCGACCACGAGCGGAGCAAACCCGAAGTACCGCCTGCAGAGCTCTTCGAACGTCGGGGAGAGGGGAGGCACGACGCAACAAATGATTCCCTGGTCAATCTCCTCCATCTCGAGCTTTCGTAGCCGCAAGAGGTTCACCAACAGGGCCGCGTACTCATCGGCTTGGCGCCGGACATCGGTCGCCATTCGCCAGGTCGCGCTCAGGGTCTTCCCTTGGAACACGCCATAGGTGATGTTCGTGTTCCCTATATCGACCGCCAGCAGCATCGGGCCTCCTCGGCAGGAATTATAGTCCAGTAGCCCAGACGGACCGCTTCGGGATAAACGCTTCCCCTAGACGGCTGCGCGGAGGTCCCTTATCGCATACGGGATCGCGCCGAGCAGGTCGGATGCCGCCACGCCGGTATTGCCCATTTCGGAGGTTACTCGCGCCCCTGCAGCGCCATGGATGTACGCGGCCGCGGATGCCCCATGGAAAGTCGGCATCCCCTGGGCCAGGAGCCCAGCCGTAATGCCTGCCAGAACATCCCCCGTGCCAGCGGTGGCAAGCCCGGGGTCCACGAAGGGGTTGATTCGGACCTTTTTCTCAGGGTTGGCCACGATGCTATGGGCGCCCTTGAGAAGCACCGTTTTTCTCCAGGTCGCGGCGGCCTCTTGGGTCACCCCAAGCCGGTTGTTCTGAATGTCCTCGACTGTCCGGCCGGTCATACGGCGCATCTCCCCCGGGTGTGGAGTCAGAACGGTGTCGGTCTCGATTCGCTGCCACCAGTTTTCCATCCGGGAGAGGAGGTTCAGCCCGTCGGCATCGACCACTACTCGTGGTGTCAAGGATGGTGGTATGCCCAGCAGGAGATCTTCAACCATGGCCCCTGCCTGGGGTGCCTGGCCCAGCCCGCACCCGACGAGCAGCGCCGAGTACGAGGGAAGCTCTTGGTGAACCTGCCTGGCGGCTTCAACTCCCCTGACGACCCCCCAGTCCGCCTCATCCAGAGGGACGAAGGTGACCTCCGGCAACATTTGCGCCACGGTCGCCACCAGGCTCCTGGGGGTTGCGAGGGTCACGAGCCCCGCGCCCGCTCGGATTGCCCCGGCGCACGCCAGGTAGGCCGCTCCGAGATACCGGGCAGAGCCCGCTACGACCATAAGCTTGCCGAATGTTCCCTTATTGGCGTTCAACGGCCTGGGAGGGAGGATAGAGCCGACCCATGGGCCAGAGGACAGCTCCATTTCGATGGCATCGGGAAGGTCGTCGGGAATCCCGATGCCGGCTACCTCCAGGCGGCCAACCTTACCTGCTCCCGGGAAGATAAACAGGCCAACCTTGGGAAAGCCCAAGGTCACGGTTACGTCGGCGGCGGGGGTCGCCGAGTCGATGGCACCAGTATCGGCATCAAGGCCTGTTGGGATGTCCAGGGCGAGGACTGGAAGCCCCGGCCGCCGCTTTCGCGAAGACCGGAGCTGCTCGAGGGCCGAGCGCACGGTCCCCGTGATCGGCCGCGACTTACCGGTACCCAGCACGGCGTCGATCACGAGGTTGGACGAGGCCAGCGCCCGGTCCAGATGACCCTCGTCGCCATCGTCGGTCAGCTGGACGACATCCACCGCGAAGTCCCGCAGGAGCTCTAGCTTCGGGTCTTCGCTCTTTCTTGGCGCGCAGAGTACTACGTGGGCCCGGGCCCCCCAGTCGTTCAGGTGCCTCGCCGCCACCAACCCGTCGCCGCCGTTGTTCCCAGGCCCCACTAGGACCGTTACGTGCTCACCCTTAGGGCTGGGTCCCAGCATCTGTCGAGCGGTCCTTGCGACGGCCAGGCCAGCGTTTTCCATGAGCTGGTCCATCGAGGTCCCGCGCTCCTCCGTCTCATGCTCCAGCATCCGCATCTGGTCTGCCGTCACGATCTTCACTTGGAGCCTCCGACGACCGATGCGACCGCGTACTCCTTCGAGTGCGAAAGACTTATGGCAAGCTCATCGATGCCAAGACGCCTGGCCCTCTCCTTGGCACGGCCATGCAGCATGACCAGCGGCTTCCCCAGCCTATTGGGCAGAATTTCGATCTCTTTCCAGCCAACACCCCGGGTGCCGGTGCCTAGGGCCTTCATTGTGGCTTCCTTCCCGGCGAAACGGACGGCCAGCTCTGGCACACGGTCGTGGTAGAGCGCTATCTCGGCGTCGGTGTAGACCCGCTTCAGGAATTGCTCTCCCCGGCGCTTGACCACCGACTCGATCCTCGGGATCTCCACGATATCCACTCCGGTAGTGAGCAATTCCACCTCCGGATCCCTATTATAGCTACCAGGAGGGCTGTAGACTCCTGAGGACACCCTTATAGTGGAGCCCGGCATGGCTACCTCGGACCGGCTACGCAGAAAGTCAGACCGCCTGTGGGCGAAGACCATGGCCCATCCCTTTCTCCGGGGCCTGGCCGACGGCAGTCTGCCGCTGGACAAGTTCACCTATTTCCTCCGCCAGGACTACCTGTTTCTCATCGACTACAGCCGTGTCCTGGCCCTCGCCACCGCCAAGGCGCCGGACCTCGATGGCATGAACCACTTTGCCGAGCTGATGCATGAGACTCTTCGAACAGAGATGGACCTGCACAGGGATTACTGCGCGCGCTTTGGCATCGCGGCGCGGCAACTTGAGCAGACAGCCGTCGCCCCCAGCACCTCGGCATACACGCGGCACCTCCTCACCGTCAGTCACCAGGGTTCCATAGCGGAAATAGCAGCGGCCCTTCTGCCGTGTCAATGGGGCTACTCGGAGATTGGCCTGGAGCTCGCCCGGACCGGGGACACCTCCCAGCGGAACCAGTACGCTGACTGGATCGCTACCTACGCATCGGACGAGTTTCGGCTGCTCGCGGAGTGGCTGAGAGGCTACCTCGATAGGCTCGCACCCAGACCAACGAGGGCGGAGCGGAGCGCCTTGGAGAATGCGTTCCTGACCAGCTCTCGCTACGAGTATTTGTTCTGGGAGATGGGCTATACCAAGGAGCGATGGCCGGTCTGAGCAGGCCGCATCATTCCCAATCTCTTTATCATTCCCGATCTCTATAATGGGCCGAGCCGCCAATGCAAGGACGACGTCAAAGAGAAGGTGCTGGTGACCGCGCGGATCATCGACGGCGCAGCGATGTCGAAGCAACTCCTCGGCGAGGCTGGACTGCGAGCCGCCCTCGTCCGGGAGCGCCGCGGCATGCCTCCGGGGCTGGCCATCATCATCGCCGGTCAGGACCCCGCCTCACAGGTGTATATCCGGAACAAGCTCCGGGCCTGTAAGAACGCAGGTGTCCATGCGCAGACCTTCGAGCTGCCCGAAGACGCGTCGGAGGCCCTCATCGTCGACCAGGTGCGGCAGCTCAACGAGGACACCCAGTTCGATGGCGTGATCGTTCAGATACCGCTTCCCGACCACGTGCGCCGGGAGGTCGTGGTCGAGGCCATAGCCCCGCCCAAAGATGTCGATGGCCTCCATCCGAGGACTCTGGGGCAGCTTGTGGCCGGGCGCGGCACCTTCGTCCCCGCGACCCCTGGAGGTATACGGGAGATGCTGCTCCGAAGCGGCAACGGGCCGGCAGGGAAGCATGTTGTGATATGCGGGCGAAGCGAACTCGTGGGCAAGCCTCTATCCCTGCTGCTAACAATGAAAGACGAAGGTGGAAACGCAACGGTCACCCTTTGCCACACAGGGACCAGAGACCTGGCAAGCTTCACGCTGCAAGCTGATATTCTGGTAGCAGCCATGGGGAGGCCCCAGGCCATTACGGCTGACATGATCCCGGATGGCGCCGTCATCATAGATGTTGGCATCAATCGGATGCAGGACTCCACCAAGAAGTCTGGGTACCGGCTGGTCGGGGACGTCGACTTCGAGGCCGTG